>NZ_NPEA01000011.1 GCF_002812205.1 Leptospira neocaledonica | reverse complement strand
AATTAGTAAAGCCACAGGAATTCCAGCAGACGTTATTTCCGCTTTCATCGATTACAAAGCAGATCAAAAGGCTAAGAAGAAAGCACAGCAAGCAATGGACCAAAGAATGATGGTCATTTCTCCCGGCCTTTATGTGCTCTCACAAATTCCTGGAGTGCAAGATGTTGTCCGTCCGATTAATAATATTCTTCAAAAGGCTACTTCGGAAGTTATCGTGGGAGCAACGAAAATCACTGCAGAAGTAGTTCATGGAGTTACTTCTGTCTTAGGAAAAGACGGTGCTAAAGTTGCACTTGGTCTCGCTCTTGGACCCGCAGGATTTGCAATTAACACATCTGATATCGATAAACTAGATGATAAAATTCGGGATTTAGGAAAAGAATCCGCTGAATATGTTCGAGGCAAAGATCTCCAAGCTGATCTTGCTAAAGGAGACATCCAGGCAAAATGGAAAGCGGACATCAAGACCGCCGCTTATAATCAATTAGCGGAACAATTTGCGCCACCTGGAATGGATCCGAGTATTTTCTCCCAACTCTGGCAACAATACGATCAGAAACAGGCAGAAAAAGCGGCTAAGAAAGAACAACAAAAGCAGATGATTTCTACAGCACTTCAAATTGCTGCTTCCGTCGCTTTACAATTTATTCCAGGTCCCGGAACGGTTGCCGGTGGAAGTATGTTAGCTTCAGCGGTAGCAAGTGTGGGAAGTACTGTTTCCAGTGTGGTTTCTGCAATTGGTAGTGCGCTTTCTACAGTGGGAACTTGGGTAGCAAATGCTGCTACCTGGGTTGCGAATTTACCTGGAGTCAGTTCCGTTGTGAGTGCTGTTTCAACAGCATATAACGCTGTTGCGAACTTTGTTGCGCCTGCCGTGAATATGGCAAAAACCGCGATCACTGCAGTTTCGAATACGGTCGGAAGCTTTTTCACTTCCGGCGGAACCCAAGCACAAACAGCAACAAATGTTCTCACTGCAGCACAACAAAATTACGCAACCGGAATTCGTTTATTAGGTGCAGTGGGACAAGCTGCTATTGCTTCTTCTTCCGGAAATGATAATGCAACTTTATCAGCATTTGCTAATGGAATGTTACTCGGAGTTACAGGTCCAATGGGACTTGCCGGTTCCGTATCCTATACTCCTCCTCAAAAAGCGAATACTCTAGGCGGGATGTTGGATGAAGGTTTAAATGGACCTTCTGCCTCCGGCTGGGGTGCCGGACTGAACATCGGAGGTTCCGCATTTAACGGAGGAATCTCTTTTGCTCCTGGATCAGGTTTGAACTTGAATTTTGGAGGAACGGTGGGCGAAACCGGAGGATTCTATAATGTAAGTTATAATTTAGAATCCGGAAATACCAGCGGTTCCATTGGAGCCGGTCAAGAATACGGATCAAACTTTGGTGTGAACCTAAGCACAGACACCGATCAGAAACCTTCCATCTTCATGGGATTCGGTTGTGATATGGGAGAGAACAACTGTGGAGGAGGGGCTGCCAATAAACTTGGACTCGGTGGTTCCTTAACCATCAATGCTGACGGAACCGTAAACTTTGGTGCAGATGTTCTTGGAAACGAAGCACTTGGAATTTCTTTCGATACTAATAGTAACTCTTGGGGACCGGTTACTGCAAATACGAACTTTGGTAATGATTATACAGTCATGACGGCTCAGAATCTGGCGGATAAAGCCAAGAAAGAAGCCCAGATGGAGGTTGCTGGAGCCTACGGAGATGTATTAAAAGATCCTAATTTGATTGCGAATAGCGAAACTTTAAAAGCGATTGCGGATGGTTTAGGTATAAAGCCGGAAAATCTTCCCGAAGTGATTCAGAATCTTTCTGATATAGTTCGCAATCCGGATGCAGACCCGAATTTACGCCAATCAGCTCTCGCTTCCTTGAATGAAATGATGGGTGGAGTTCACAACGAAGCTTATGTAAATGGGAACCAAGGCCTTAAAGATGCGATCGATAAATCTCCTGCTATTGCGGATATTAAAATCCAAGGAAAGGATCAAAACGGTTCTGCAGGAGATGGCTTCTTTAGCCAAATCGGTGACCAAGCTAAGATCTATTTAAACCAAATCGCAGGAAATGCATTCGGTGATTTCGCTTATGTAAATGATGAAGGTAAGGTAGTATTCAGAAGCTGTTTTGTTGCCGGAACTTTAGTTTGGACCAGAGAAGGACAAAGACCGATCGAGACCATCCAAGTGGGAGATTTTGTTCTTTCTTGGGATGAAGAAACGGGAGAAAGTAGTTACCAAAAAGTTTTCCGTATATGGGTTAATCAAACAGAATTAATATACGAATTGTCAGTCGGAAATGGAACCGCTATCAAAACTACCTGGAACCATCCATTTTGGGTAACAAATCGATCAGAATGGGTAAAAGCAAAGGATTTAAATATAGGGGATTTGGTACTTTTAGAGAATAGTAAAGAAGCTAGTATATCTTCTGTAAAATACTACGATGTAGAGCCTACTATCGTTTATAACTTTGAAGTAGAAGAGAATCATACGTATTACGTCGGTTCAGAAGGGGTTTTGGTTCACAACCAACCTGCTTATGGAATTGCTGATCCTAACTACGGCTTTGTTTATGCGATTCGAAATTGCAACGGTAGCTCAACCTGTGAAGAAAAAGTTAAAGAACTTTATAAAATTTCAAATGAAGCACAGGCAGAAGGAGCCATTGCAGGTGGCGTTACTGGATTAACGATTCTTGGTTTAGTCGCCCTACCTGAGATAATGCTTCCACAGGCTATCAGATTCATCGTTGCATATCCAAGATTAGCGAGCATACTGGGTATGGTACCTCCAGCTGTAGTATCAAATTCGTCTTCTACTGCAACTGTTGTTTCTGAAGTAGTAGCAGGTGAAACTGCTGCAGCCTGGGAATTAAATGCAGGAGCTACGCTACCTAAAGTTTTCAATTCCACGAATGGGACTCAAGTAAGAATATTGGAGTCTGCAGTAAAACATTTGAGGGAATTTTTAGGCCGAAGTCAGAGCTTTACTACTCCATTAAACTCAAAACTATTGATGGAAAGCTATACAAAAGCGTTAGACAAGGCATTATCAGGCAACGTAGAATTTGGGAAAAAAATTGTAGTTGGTGGATGGGAATTTATATTTCAAGCAGCGCGTGATGGGGGACTCCCTGTTCTGATTCACGCTCAGCCTGTTAGATAAAGGTCGTTACGATTGTTAAAAATCAATAATTCGAGTAAAACGAAATTAGTAGAAAAGACTATATTCGATTCTTATAGTCCTTTTCAGATTCAATTTGGAAATTATAGCCCTGGATTGGAACCTATTTATATTTGGAGATTAGAGTCTGACGAATATTTGTTCGAGTTTTGGATTCATTCTAGAACGAAGGAACTTGTTTCGATTAACTTGGTTCTCGTTCCTCGTTCTTTTGTTAATGAGGTTAATCATTTTGATATTGAGAATGTTATTCTGAATTCTTTTCCTCTTTGCGATACATCGGATTGGGAAAAGAAAATTGAGGCCAAGGAGTTCAGAATAGCTGATTCTTTATATGTAATTGGAGAAAATCGGAACTTTTCTTTATCAATTTTACATGATTCTGTTCAAGTTTTGATTTCTGGATTTAAACCAAGTCGCTTATATAAGAATGAAAGAGTAGGCATTGGTGTAGATTTTGAATCCAATGTTTGCTATATAAGCATCGAAAGATTGACTAGTGAAGAGATTTTGAATTTAAGGCAAGCTTGTGGACTATAGTTTCTTTTGTTTATTTTAAAGATAAACATTATATTGTCTTAATGAATTTAATATGATTTTATTGCTAAAAATGGAAGAGGACTTCTTGATTCATCGATTCCATGAATAATAGAGCAAAACAACTTTCATATCGTATTTTAGAAAAACTGAGTAGGTTTCATTTAGAAATTCCTTCTGAGATGCGCGGCGTAGCTCAAGATGGAATTTTAGGAGTTTATCTCAATTCTGAACCTTACTTCAATGATTCCGTTCTTTTTACTGATGTAGGGATGTATCTGTTCCAATCAGAAGAAAAATGGGAATATCTTCAATATGAAGAAATTTCTAATTTAGAAGTTGTCGAGCAAAAGGAAATTACCGAATCGATTGCAATTCTAAAAAAGAATGGAGTCCAGGTTTATTTAAGAATTTTAGGAGGAAATGGAAAATTACGCGATGTTTGGGAAGTTTATCGTTTTTTACTTCGTATCACTAATCAATAACATAATACCTGCGTTGAGGCTACTCAGGGGACGTAGGTGAATCATTCGATTGAAGAATCAGCTCGGAAGCGTATTGAAAGAGAAGCCAAAAGCCTAATCAAGTATGGATATGGCACAGTTTGTTCGGAAAAAGAGAATGAGTTAGGTCTTTGTTTATTTCATTATAAGCAAAAGGATAAATCACTGTATTTGCGAACTCGCGGTTTAGAATGGGGGAGTGAAAAGGTTTTCTTTAAAGAGATAGAGAAAGTAGGATTTGCTTCTTTAAAAGAGATAACGCTACTTGGAGCTAAAGCTGCAAGAAAAGAGATGGACATTGAGTTGTCTATGCAAAATGGGAACCGAATAAAATTGACCTTTCCTTTTCCTGTTTTTTCAATATTGGCAACTTTACTTCATCAGCTTGCTGAGCTAAGCAAAAGTTCGCCTGAAAATCATAAATAAAGAAATTTTAGCCTGAAGTAAGGCCGACTCTGAATTGGCAAATTCTTATGCTTGAGGTTATTCAGTCTATTGGCTCATATATAGCGAAACTAACGTAGAAAGAATAACAGTCCCTTAGTATGAAGAGTTTTAGACAAATTAATTCCGCAGAAGAGCGGTTACTTGTGTTTCTGCTTAAAAAGTCTAATCTTTCCAAATACGTTGACCTTGATGCTAGCAAGTTGAAAGTCCAAGAAATGGACGATGGAGGAATGGGGAGTCTTTTCTTTTTGGCCAATAACGAAGGGCGAAGAATGAACAAATCTATTGCAAGTTTGAGCTTCTACGATATTGATGGGATTGAAGTTTCTGTTACATTGAATATCGATCAATATGGTGATTTGTATGAGCTTGACCTTTGGAAGGTTGATTTTAGCAAACTGAAGAAAATTCCAGAATTTTTCGAGTAATCCTATTCCAATATATAGTTAAGCCTATCGCCAAGGTTCATGAAATACAACTAAGTTGAGTGCTAAATATAACCAAACAATAATAACAATGGCTTTTAAAGAATACGAAATGGTAAAGCTAAAGCGCAATATAGGTTCAATGCCCGCTGGATCTGTAGGGACAATTGTATTTGTACATCATGACCCTCGTGTCGCATACATAATGGAGTTTTTAGATGCGGACGGGAATACTTTGGATCTAATTACTGTTGAAGAGGCAGACGTAGAAACGAATCAATAAACTTATCTCTTCATTCGAATCTTATTTTTTCGAAAACAATGGCGTAACTTCGAAATCGCTTGCCGGATTTTATATTATCATTGATTGATAAGCTATGCGGCGAGCTCCAATTTCGATCTTTCTTTCTGTAATATTCATTTTCTTCTACAGTAATTGTAGGAGCCTTCCTTCTTACGATGCACAGCTAAGCCTGGGCAAAAATTCTTCTAAATTAAAAACTTCCAAATATGTTGTATTTCCTTTTGAATTTGCAGAAGGATTGGAATTGACCGATTCCCAGGAAAATTCTCAAAAGATCGTTTCTGGGAGAAATAGGGAGAAGACCGAGAAGGCATTATTTCAAGCGGGCTTTACCGTTTTAGAAAGAGGGAAACTGGATAAATTGATAAATGAAATTACATTAAGCAAGACTGGTATTACTGAATCCGAAGGTCTGAATTTAGGAAAAATAGTAAACGCAAACTGTGCGGTATTCGGAAAGATCACCAATTATTCCGTCGCTAGGCGTAGGCTTCGTAAACATTTCGTGGCTGAAATTATCCTCAAAGGGGTGGATATTGAAACAGGAGTGATACTCTGGGAATCGAGTTTGAAAGGCCATACTCCATTTACCAATGGACAGCAAACGTTATTAGATACTGAGAATCGACTCTATGAGAAGTTTGTGAAAAAATTGCAGGAAAATATGGGTAACCAGTAAAATTACCTAATCCTTTTAGCCTATTTTTTGCCTCTGAAATTTCTTTCTAATGAAAATAAATAATTTCCTGTAATGTGGCGGATATTCCTTCCGTCGTATATAATGTATTTGCACCAGATGATTCAGGGCGGGATGGAAACATTCCGCTATTTTTTTGTCCGGGCATAAAAAAGCCCCGACGTTACCGCCGAGGCTTCCATTCAAAGAAGTTAAACTTCTTCTTATTTCAAGTTTTCCGCGACTAATTCCGCGATATCCTTTACTTTTACTTCTTCGATCTTACCTTCTTGTTTTACCCCGTCTGTGATCATTGTGATACAGAAAGGACAAGCGGTTGCGATCGTAGTCGCGCCGGTATCCAGAAGCTGATTGGATCTCTTGAAGTTGACCCTTTCGCCATGCTCTTCCATCCACATCTGAGCTCCACCTGCACCGCAGCAGAGTCCTTTGGAATGGTGGTCGACTGGTTCTGCAAGTTTTCCACCGGAAACCTTTTTGACCAGGTCTCTTGGGTTCTCGTAGTTGTCGTTATATCTTCCGATATAGCAGGAGTCGTGGTAGGTATACTTTCCAGCATTTGCATCTTCTGCAACACCTACTTCGATTTTTCCGTCTTTAGCAAGTTCGTTGATGAACTCTGAGTGGTGAACCACTTCGAAGTTTCCGCCAAACTGAGGATATTCGTTTTTGATTGTGTTATAGCAGTGAGGACAAGCGGTTACAACTTTTTTCACATTGTATCCGTTCATAGTGTCCACATTGGATTGTGCTAATGTTTGGTAGAGATATTCGTTACCACCTCTACGTGCTGAATCTCCGGAACATCCTTCTTCCGTTCCTAAGATACCGAACTTAACATCAGCCTTCTGCATAATTTTTACAAAAGACTGTGCGATTCTCTTGTTACGATCATCAAAAGCTCCAGCACAACCTACCCAGTATAGAACGTCTACGTTGGAATCTTCTGCCATGGTTTTAACGCCAAGACCTTCTGCCCAATCTGCTCTCGAGTGTGCAGCAACTCCCCAAGGGTTGGAATTGTTTTCCATGTTTACGAATGCACCTTGTAATTCAGCAGGGAAGCTGGACTCAACGAGTACCAAGTGTCTTCTCATTTCCATGATTGCGTTGACTTGGTTGTTTCCAACTGGGCAAGCTTCTACACAAGCGTAACAAGTCGTACATCCCCAAAGTGCTTCTTCGGAAAGACCTTCGTATTTTCCGATCACTGAAGTGTCCAATGCAGCAACTGCATCGGCAGCGCCTTCCGGATTGGTTTCTCTAATGGACACTACCTCAGGCATTTTATCCATAAGCGCGTGTTTTAATTCCACGATGATCGCTTTAGGGTTCAGAACTTTTCCTGTACGGTTTGCAGGACATTGCACTTGGCAACGGCCGCACTCTATACAAGAAAGTCCGTCCAGAAGGTTCGGCCAAGGGAAGTCTTCTGTTCTGGTAACTCCCCAAACTGCAGTCTCGTCTTCCAAATTTAATTTGGAAAGAGCACCCTTAGGAGTATCTGATTGTAAGAAATAATTAAATGGCGCGAAGATTAAGTGCGCGTGTTTGGATGTTGGAACATACAACATGAACGCGAATACGGAAAGAATATGTGTCCACCACATGATTTGGAAAACCAAGTCAGCGGAAGAATATTCTATACCGATCGCTTCCCAAACTGCTCCGATCCCTGCTGCGATTGGAGCCGCATCATGGAATGGGTTTGCGTATTCTGCTCCAACTGCTCTTGCACCTTCTCCCAATAGGGTAGAGAGCATGAGTAGGGAGATCATTCCGATTACGATTGCAGAAGCAGGAGAATGAACATCTAATCCTTTTGCTTTTTGGATCCAGCGTCTCCATGCAAAGAAGCCAAGTCCCACGAGTACCAAAATGGAAACTACTTGGAGGGCTGCTTCGTAATAATGGTTTGCGGTTTCTCCGAATACACTTCCAACCAAGGTGAATTTGTAAGGATCATCCAATGCATATCCAAATACACCGGAGATGAACTGGCTGGTGGTATGCAGTAAGTAAGTGACGAATCCGTAAAATACGAATGCGTGCATAATACCGCGTAATGGTTCTTTAAAGTTCTTTTTTTGTAAGATTACGTTTAATACGAAACTTTTGATCCGGAATTCCCAGTTCTTATGTTCCAGGAAGTTTTCGGTTCCATGAGCCTTTCTAGCATTAAATACAAGATTTAATCTGTAGAGAATGGCACGAACGAACACAACATTTGCTACTATAAACAGAGCCGTGAAGATCACGTGGAAGGCGATTTGAGAAATAGCCATAGTTTTTCAGGTTACCCTTTGTATTTGGATGGTCTTTCATAGCAGCCTAATGACGGGGAAGCGCCCTGTCCAGGAAAAAAGATACTTAGACTCATTGTAGGAGTTCCTACATATAGATTTAAAGTCGGTCCCTAATTCTATTAAATCGTGTACATATTTAACTGCGACTCAATCGCAATAAATGAGAATGCAATTTAAAAAGGACGTGCATTTTTGAAGAAATAGAAAACTTTGAAGAAGTTAAGGAAGAAAACTTTCCATCCAGATGAGCCGAATATTCCCAAACCATTCCACTGATTCCATATTAGAAAAAGCCTTAGACGGAGAACGTATTTCTCCCGCGGAGGCATTGGAGTTATACGAATCTGGAGACCATCTTAAAATTATGGCAACTGCTAGAACCTTGAAAGAGAGAGTTCTGCCAAGCACAACTGCCAGCTATACGATGTTCCGAGTAGTGAACTATACGAACTATTGCAATGTAGAATGTAATTTTTGTTCCTTCATGGACGAGATCGGAAATGGAAAAGGGTACGTTCTTTCCAAAGAAGAAATATTAGAAAAAATGGATTATGCCGTTTCGGAAGGAGCGGACCAAATGTTTTTACAAGGTGGAGTGTATCCGGATCTTCCTTTCGATTATTATCTGGATGTGATCTCTACCGTAAAATCCAAATATCCTGACATGCATATACGTGCATTCTCTCCCGTAGAAATTATCAATTTAGAAAAAATCACAGGCAAATCTTTATTCGAAGTTTTACAAATCCTGAAATCAGTCGGTTTGGATTCAGTTCCTGGAGCGGGTGCAGAAATTTTAACGGACAGAATGAGAAACATCATCTCTCCTAAAAAAGCAACTACTGAAGAATGGGTTCGTGCTATGGAAACCTGTCATGAGGCAGGGCTCCCAGGAAGTGCAAATATTGTTTTCGGTTCCGAAGAAACCAAAGAAGAAGTGATTGAACATCTTACAGTGGTCCGAAATCTCCAAGATAGGACAGGAGGATTTCTTTCTTTCATTCCTTGGACATTCCAACCTCAGACCAAAAGATTTAAAGTAAGAGCAGTTTCTACACAAGAATATCTGAAAGTTCTCGGGATCTGCAGGATCTTCTTAGACAATATTAAACATATTGAAACTTCTGTGATGGTGCTCGGAAAAGGTGTAGGGCAGTTGGCTCTCACCAGCGGTGCGGATGATATTTCTTCCGTGGTGATCGAGGAGAATGTGCTACGTTCCTTCGGATTGAAAACCGAAAAAGAAGCAGTTAAGTTCTTGAAAGAAGGTGGGTTTACTCCTAAAAGAAGAGACCTTCTTTATAATTATGAAAGATACGAAGGAAGAGAACTTTCCGCGGTTTGATCTTTTTCCTGTAAAATTATAATTTTTTTCCAAAAATCCAAGTGACTTAAGTCCGTTAACTTTCCTAAATAGATAGATTCGAACGGGGGAAGAATGAAAAAATCTTTGAGCTCTAAAATACTGCAGTTATCCGCGATCTGTGGATTTCTATTCTTTGTATCGAATTGTTTGGATTCTACTCGGGATCGCATCCATATGGATACCGGAGTCAGTGTCAAAACCTTAGGTCCTCATAAATACCAATTCGTGGCAATTGGAAGAGCCTCCGTTCCTTCCGTAGAAGAGCAGGATCTTTTCAAAATGAAAAAAACTTCCTGCGAAGCCGCAAAACTACAAGTAACCCAAAGATTAGATGAGTTGGAAGCGGACCAAAAGCATAGACAATTCTTCTTGGAACAAAAAGAACAAAAGTATTTTGGCGATGGAGAATACTGCGAACTTACTTATATATACGAACTTCCTCCGGCCAAGAAGCAGAAAGATCAACCGTAGTATTCAGCTTAGTCGCTTCTACTATCGTTACTCTGTTCCTACCGGCGGATTTGGATTTATATAATCCAGAGTCTATGGATTGGTATAAATCGTCGAAAGTAAAATCCTCATCATAGGAAAGAATGGCAGCGCCTATGGATACTGTGATATTCACAGGCTTGTCATTCGTATCTCTAACGGAAAGTGAATGAGATTCCACACCCATACGTAAAGACTCGCATAGAGTTTTTAAACTTTTTGGATCTACTGAATCTAAAAGAACACAAAACTCATCTCCTCCGATACGAGCACAAATATCGGTGGACCTGACTCTAGATTTCATGACTGCGGAAAGAGTTTGGAGAGCCTCGTCTCCGGTCATATGTCCGTACTTATCATTGATTTCTTTTAAATGATCTAAGTCCAAGATCACAAGAGCCATTTGAAATTGATGCCGTCTTGCTCTTTTCTTAAAGATATCGAATTGTTCGATCAAGTATCTGCGATTATAAAGATCGGTAAGATCATCCAGGTTGGAGATCATTCTGATATGTAGATTTTTTGCCTGCAACCTGAGAACAGCACCGGATAATTTTCTTTTATCCCGGTAGTCCATCGTTCTCCAATAGTTCATAATCACATTTCCGAAAGTTCCTACGAAAAGATAGGTGAGAAGGATCGGAATTTCTTTTATGGCTTCAATAGGAGAATCTCCCAAATAGCAAACACCTAAGAACATCAGACAGAACACGAAGTTTGTGGCAACCGCCGTGGTAGTGGTTAACCAAAGAAGAAGGTTCATACTGAGTAAGATTGCGGATGCCTGGTGCAGATAAACATCATAGTGAACCTTATCTAGATACAAGAAGGGAAAGAATGAGATGAGTAATGTAGAAGAAGTCCATACCTTGTAGAACTCCAGTTTTTTAGGGACCCAATCTTTTTTACGTGCATGTCTCCATAAAAACACAAGGGAAAGAACAATCAATGTGATCCTGCTGGATTGAAGAAGAAGTAGAGATTCATCTTCGAAGTCCCGCGAATTAGGCAGGAAATAGGTGATTAAACTGATTACGATACAGAGAGAATAGTGGGCCACCAAGGATTGGCGAATTTCGCTCCAATTGGTCTCTAAAAATCCTTGGGGATATCGATTAAAGAAGATCCGCTTAGATAGTAAGCGAATTCTTCGGTCTATGCCTGGGAACCACTTGAACATATGTTTTCATTTCCGCATGGAAGGTTTTTTGGGAAAAACCTCCATAATAAGACCACGGTTCGCGCATAACGTGTCTCGGGGCAAGAAAGAATCGAACTAAGTCAAAAAAAATCCAGCCAAAAGTTTGTGTCGACTTTGTCAGAAGATTGGAAATCCAAAGGAGCTTATCCCTTTGTGGATATGTTTTAAAGAGTGGCGATCTTTCTTGGATTCTTAGTCAGAACTTCCGGGATAGGAAGTCCCACACCACCCAAAGAGCGAACTTGTTTTCCGTTGATAAACAGCCTGATCCCTCTCAATTCCGAGTTTTCTAAAATGCTATAACAGATCTGATCTACTCTATCTTTTAGAAGTTCAGGACCAGCACCTGCTTCAAAGTCAGGACCCAAATACAATTTTAGTATTCCGTTCTCCACAGAGTATTCTTTAGAGTATTCCATTTTGTTTGGAAGTGCGTTCAAAACACCTTGGGTCTTTTCATCGGGAGAAGGTCCCTTGGTGAGTTCCTTCATGATGAACAGGATTTTATCCCCTTGATCGAATTTTCTTTTCAGCTGAACTAATCTGGAATGGACTTTGTTTCCTCTTCCATAAAATTTCAGAAAGTAAAGTTTGATCTCTCCTGGAGAATGATCCAGGCGTACTTTGGGAGAAGGGCCGGAGGCCATTTCCGGTTTAGGCATTTCCACGATTGGGATAAACATTTCTTCCGGATCGTTTGAATCGGAGGAAACTTCTTCCGAAGAACCTTCTCCATTTTGCATTAACTCTGTTAAAATTTCGTCTTCTGCTTGGTCCATTACCTGTTCATGGGTTTGTTTCCCTTTGTTCTCGGAGGAGGAAGGAGATAATGGATTTGTTTTTCCGATGGTATTAAATCTGGAAAAGAAAGAAGGGGATTCTTGTCCGGGGGAAGAAGTATTCTTATTCCCTATGGATTTATCCAATAAAACTAGAACGAATAGTGTCCCTGTCAGAATATAAAGAAGCGATTTAAGTTTATCCGATTCGGGCACAATACAATTTTCGGCCGATCCGGAAACTGCCTTCTCACTTTTTCCAAGGAAAATAGATTAGAATATTCGATCCAGGTCTTCCAATTGGGCCAGACTCAGTTCCCAATCCGGGATTTCTCCCTCAGGCGCGTGGCCATAGGCACAGAATGCGAATGGACTACCGTTTTTGCGTGCAGCCTCGTGGTCGGAACTTCTGTCCCCGATCATCAAAATTTCGTCCGGAGAAAAAGAATAATCCCTGATATACTTTGCGACTATATCCGGCTTGGTTTTGATCGTGTCGTTGTCCAAGACCAGGATTGGGTCGAATAGGGGAAGGATACCGGAAACTTCCAGGATGGTTTCGACATAGGGCCTTCTGCCATTAGAAGCGGCTAAGATAAGGTATCCTTTATTTTTTAAAGAAGTAACGGTCTCTTTGACCTTAGGGTAGAATTCGCCTTCTCCTTGTCGGATCTTAGACAGCAAAAGTTCCAGGACCGAGTCGGAGATCTGGTCTCTTTCGGATTCTTTAAGTTGGGGGACCAGGTTCAAAAAGATGGTTTTGACCGGTTTTCCGATCTCCAGCATGATCCTTTCTCTGTCAGGGACCTCGATCGGGATCTGAGAGTTGGTCGAAAATCTGCGGATTGCTTCCGCATAGGTTTCTAAAATGATTCCTTCAGAAGAAAATAGGGTTCCGTCCACGTCGAAGGCAAGTGCGCGGACCCGTTTGGGATTCCAATCCATTAGCAAGACAATAGTTTTGGTCCTGGAATTCGAGGCATTCCTTTTTTCCTTCGCTTGATTTTCCCTGCGCTGGCATAAGGATGGGAAAAGAGTTCCGGATGGAGAGATTGGGGAAAAACCGGGGAATAGCGGATCTAGAGTCACCTGCAGATTCTAGAAAGAGTTTATATTCTTCTTTCGTCTGGACGGATTATAAGGCCCAACTCCAAAAAAGGGTACGAGCAGAAGATCTTCCTAAATATTTTCATTTAACCGAATCCGAAAAGATCGGAATCCAAGAAACCATCCGACTGAATGTAGGAACCACTCCTTATTATCTTTCTCTCTCTGATCCGGAAGACCCGAATTGTCCTATCCGAAAGATGATTGTCCCAAGAAAGGAAGAATCCTTCTTCTCTCCGGAAGAAACATTAGATCCTTTGCATGAAGAAGACCTTTCTCCTGTCAAGGGTCTCACTCATATGTATCCGGATAGAGTATTACTTTTTTCGAATCATGAATGTTCAGTGTATTGCAGGCATTGTATGCGGGGAAGAAAGGTTTCCGATTCTTCTGAAAGAATGGAAACTGCGGATTTGGAATTATGTTTTGATTATATTCGCAATCATCCTGAAATTTCGGATGTTGTGATCTCAGGAGGAGATCCTCTTAATCTTTCCGATTCCAAGATAGATTGGATTTTGGAAAATTTAGAAAAAATCCCTCATGTAAAAATTTGCAGATTAGGTACGAGAAATCCAGTCACTCTTCCTATGAGGATTACTTCTGATCTATGTAAAATTATAGAATCCCGTAATACAGATCGTTTATCTATTTTTTGTAATACTCAATTCAATCATGAAAAAGAATGTACTCCCGAGGCCAAAGAGGCTATCCTCAAACTCCTAAAGGCAGGAGTAAGTATAGGAAATCAATCTGTGATCCTAAAAGGGATTAATGATGATGGGGAAACAATGCTTAGGCTCCATCGAAAACTTTTGGAACTTAGGATCAGAGCATATTATATGTATGATCCGGAATTGATCCCTGGTTCTCGCGGTTTTAGAACTCCTCTTGCAAAAGGTATTCAAATTATTGAATATATGCGCGGAAAAGTTGCCGGCATGGGAATTCCGCAGTTTGTGAACGATCTTCCTGGTGGTGGTGGAAAGGTAAGTCTGGGGCCGAATTGGTATCTTGGATTTCATAAACCTTCTCGCAATCATGTGTTCCGATCTGCGGTTCGAGGAACTTACCATTTAAGTCCGGAACCTGTGGACAGTGATTACGAGGAGTTTTATCCTGAGGTTAGCGAGGAAACCTGGTCGAAGCTACTACAGAATTCCTATTCAGCATTCAAGGGCCTTGGTCCCTTAGGAGAATCCGGAAAATGAATTCAGATTCTCCTTCCGTTTTAATTATAGCAGATATCCAAAATCCAAACTTGGATCCAAAGGATACCCAAGAATGGGAAGATCAAAATTCTGTTCAGGAAATCAAACATTGTCTGGAGGAACTAGGGGAGAAGGCGGAGATCATTGAATTTCCGTCGAAGCTACTACAAAAACTATCAGACTATTCTAGTTTGGAACCTGGGGATCGACCTGTTCTATTTCATTTGGTAGAAGGTTTTCGCTCGCGAAACAGAGAAGCCTTACTTCCTGCAATCGCTGAATATTCCGGGTTTCCGCATACTGGGTCTGACTCTTACGCTCAGAATTTGAGTTTGGACAAACATCTTTCTAAATTGTTTTGTGTGTCTGCAGGTGTTCCTACCAGTCCCTGGACGATTTGTGAGAAAGATTCTGTCGAAGTGACTACAAATACGACCCGGAATTTACCGCTGAACGCAGATTCCACGGTATTCAAGGGAGCTCGACTTCCTTTAGAATCAGAATTCCCAGTATTCTTCAAACCCAGGTTCGAAGGTTCAAGCCTTGGAGTGGGAGAAGACAACCTAATTTCTGATCAATCGGCTTTACATCAATTTATCCAATCCAAATTCCAAGAATACTCCTCCTGGATCTGTGAATCTTATTTGCCGGGAGAAGAATGGACACTTGCAGTAATCGGTTCACCCACCTATGGATATAAGGCAAGCCAGGTCGCAAGGATAGGTCTGGAAAATTCTCCAGAAAAATTATACGGGGAAATTACTAAAACAAAACTGAGTATGCCTGAAAAATTATATTTCGATCTGGACAAAGAAAGATCCGAGTATATCCAAAAGAATTCATTAGAATTATGTAAATTACTCAAAACTTCCGGAGCGGTCCGTTTGGATTGGAAAGCAGATTCGGAAGGAAAACCGATGTTTTTGGAATGGAACCTAACTCCGGGTTTATCTTCTTATTATAGCAGTTTTCCGATCTGTTATTCCCAAAGTTTCGGGACCTATTCCGATCTGATGAGAGAATTATTGGAGATCGCGAGAGAAGAATTTTTAACGGAAAGATTTCAGTATTCCAAGCTGAAAATAGAAAAACAAACGAGCGGGATCGACGGATGAAAACGTTTCGAGAGGAATTGATAGACCAGGTTAAATACCATCCTGTATTGACCGCAAATCTATGGTTGGAAGAAAAAGAAGAAAGGATGGAAAAATCGGACCTTCTTCTTTGGTTGAAACAGGAATATTTTGTGTCCGTGGAATTTGTGAACTGGTTCTTAAATACTGCAGCTCTTACAAATTTTGTACCTTCTAAGATCATACTTGTGGAAAATATCTGGGAAGAATTGGGAGAAGGAAAAGAAGAAGACTCACATGTTTCTATCCTTAGAAAATTTCTTTCCGAGATGGGAGAAACTGTAACTGGAGAAGATATACTTCCTGAAACGGGAGCCTATCTGGATCTGATGAAAAAAATTACTACTACCGATTTTTATTCCGCATTAGGCGCACTCGGACCTGCAAATGAATATCTTCTAAAATTGGAATATTCCAGAATGTATAAGTCTTATTCGGATCTAAAATCCAGAATGACCCTTCCGGAAGGAAAATTTTTCCAAGTGAATCTGGAGGCAGACGAATCTCATTCGGAAAAATTATTTAGGCTTATAGAATCCGTGGCGACAGATCCTGAAAAAATGCAAAAAGTAAGAGAAGGATCTAAACTCGCCTTGGATGCACGTTTAGTATTTTATGAAGGTCTAAAGAAGGTAAAATCCCAGGTCTCTTCTCACTAAACCTTAGATCGAATCGATTTTAATAAACTCATAAAGATCATTCCGAGCAACGGAACTAAGGGCAGATAGAGAAGGGGAGAAGCCCATCTCCAACCCTTTAAAGAGTGAGAAAGTTTTCGGACCGCAAAAAAGCCGGGGTATCTCATATTTCCCGAAATAAACTGCACGTTACCCGCTACCAAGTTAGTTTCTAAGCTTGGATGAATTTCTTTTAAATTTTGAGAAGATAGGTCTCTAAAACTTATAAATTTTACGGTTTTATCTAAGGACAATTCAGATAGACGATTGGCAAGGCCGGAGCAAAAACCACAGTCCCCGTCGTACAAAAAAATATTCTTTTCCATCAGGAATCGATCCGTTCTTTAGATTCCAAATCTTCAGGAAGGTTTCTTAAAAAATCGCAGACGGAAGGAATTTCTTTCTCTTGTAATCCGATCCAAAAATAGATCCAGATGCCTTCTTTTTGGAGGCCGCTACATTCTTTCGTATACCATTTGGAGATCGTATTTTCTGCTCTCGCTCTCCAGAAAAGAACTGGGGCCTTTTTTAACATTTCATCCCAGATATCTCTTCCTACACCTTCTCCTCTTGCGATCTCATTCACTGCAAATTTAGATAGAAAGGTGCCCCAGGGAGTGTTTTGTAGAAGTGCGCAACCTTTGTATTCGGATTCGAGGACGATACCTGAAAAATCCTTATTCCAAAACCCTTGTTTTAATTCTCTTCCGAAAGAATCTTCGATCAGTCCATTTAGTCTTTTAGGATCTAAATTTTGGAAATCAGTATGGAATTCTATTCTATTCTTTTTTCTTAATAGAGTTCCACTACCTTTGATGGTGAATAATTCTTTTAATAAACCTGGAGCAGAAGTGATAGCGATCTGAAGATTTGGATCTCCAGTATATTCGAAAATCTTTTTGCATTCATTGAATAGGGACTCATCTTCCTTTTGTAAGGTTTCAGAAGATTCGAAATCCAAGATCGAAATTTTTTTATCCACGGAATTATGAAGTCCGCTTCTTGTTGTAAGAAGGATTAACTTTTTGGTTCTAAGTTCTTTGCATAAATTAGAAAGATAAGGATAAATTTCAGATCCGCCCTGGTCTGTTACAAATACCGGGATCTTTTTCTCTTTTAAAGATGAAAGAACTGATTCTAATGCTTGGCTTGGATTTCTGAACCATTTTGCCGGAAGGTTTCTGGAACCGGGAAGTTCTTGTCCTTCTTCCAATGAGTCTTTGATGGATTCCAAACTGATCTTAGAAGCGGGGGAACGATAGAATAGATTTGCGTAAGAGACTCCGTCTTTCTCCAGAACGACTACAGGGAATAGTTGTAACTTTTGTAATAATTTTAGATTGTATAAGAATGCTTCCGCGGACTCGGTCAAAGTCTCGGAACTTGCATGAATGACCGCAAATTTTTCGGGCTCCAAGGACCGGAAGAGTTTCAGGAACTGAAAACTGTCCTTGGAGTTTTCTGTGACTTCTAAAAGTTTGAGTAGGATCTCCTGGTGATTCATCTCTCCCGGGAGTCTGGTTTAGTCGATCCGATAGGCAACTAATTTTCCTTTTAACTTAGCGATGGTGACCGATTGTTCCTTGTCGGCTTTCAGTTTTAGGAAGCCTAAAAGGGAAGGATCTCCTGCTACCATTGCAACATAGGAACCTGAAAAATTCTTTTTCAAGGACTCTCCCCACCTAGAATAGAGTTCGGAAACGGATTCTTTATCCCCCAAACGAACTCCGTATGGCGGATTGGTCACGATTTTTCCCTCTTTGAAGCCAAGGCTGGAATCTTGTTCTTCTGCGGAGGCTACATTCCAGTGGATTAGGTCTGCAACTCCTGCTTCTTTCGCGTTTTTCTTCGCTAGGTCGATCGCGTCTTCCGAGATATCGGAACCGAAGAGTAGGATCTCCTTGGAGTTCCATTCTTCTTTTGCTTTGCAAGGTCCAAAAAGTCTCGTGAAGATAGAAGATCTGGATAAACTTTTATAATTCACCCAACCACCGTTTCTCATTCTGAGCGCAGCCTCTATCAATAGAGTTCCGGAACCGCAGAATGGATCGTATAATGCCTCTCCCGGTTTCCAACCTGAAAAACGTAGAAGTGCTTGGGCCAAGGTTTCTCTGAGCGGAGCTTCTCCACCTTCTCTCCCATGACCTCTTCTTTGTAAAGGTTGTGCATGTAATGCTAAGAATAATTTTACCTGATTCATTCTGGAACGAAGGTAGAATAAAACCTCAGGTTCTTCACGATCCGCTTCCGGCAGTTCTAGGCCTTGTGCTCTGAATCTGTCGAAGATCGCGTCCTTTAATCGGTAGGTCGCATAACGTGAATCTTGAAGATTATCTTTAGTGGCAGCGTCTATTCTGAACTTTGTCTTAGGAGAAAGAAGTTTCTCGAAAGGGAACATTGCAGCGACTTCATATAGATCGTCCGGTCCATGAATATCGGACCAAGAAGATAATTCGAAACTGATCCCGGAAGAAATCCCGGAACTCAAACAGAAGTCTCTGACCTTTTTAGAAGGTCCCTGGAAGAAAACTCCTCCTCTATTATCGGAGAGAATTTCTAAACCTGCGTCTTTGACCTCTTCTTTTAATAAGAATGCAAGACCATCTCCGCATGACGCGTGATAGGTGAGTGCTTCCGGTCGATCGAATTCGGAAAGGGAAAGTTTTGCGGATTGCCAGCCAGCACGGATGCCTTCTCTGTAATTATCTTCTTCGTAAGAATGGGTTCCACGGTCAGGACGAAATCCTTCTTTTCCTCGAGGAGAAAATGGACGTCTGTCCCCACGATCGGAGTCACGAGAATATGGTTTTCTGTCCCCACGATCTGAGTCACGAGAGTATGGCTTTCTTTCTCCACGATCTGAATCACGGGAGTATGGTTTTCTTTCTCCACGATCCGAATTACGAGCGAATGGTTTGCGCTCCCCGCGGTTTGAATTTTCGCCGTAAGAACTTCTACCTTCTCCTCTTGTGTTTTGAGAAAATGGTTTTCTCTCTCCACGGTCTGAATCACGGGAGTATGGTTTTCTCTCTCCACGGTCTGAATCACGGGAGTATGGTTTTCTTTCTCCACGATCTGAATCGCGAGCGAATGGTTTACGCTCTCCTCTGTCAGAGTCACGGGAGAACGGTTTTCTCTCTCCACGATCTGAGTCACGTGAGAACGGTTTTCTTTCTCCACGATCTGAGTTACCGGAAAATGGTTTTCTTTCCCCACGATCCGAATTACGAGTGAATGGTTTGCGCTCCCCGCGGTTTGAATTTTCACCGTAGGAACTTCTACCTTCTCCTCTGGTATTTTGAGAATATGGTTTTCTCTCTCCGCGATCTGAATCACGGGAATATGGTTTACGCTCTCCTCTGTCAGAGTCACGCGAGAACGGTTTTCTTTCTCCGCGATCTGAATTACGGGAGAACGGTTTACGATCTCCACGGTCGGAATCTTTTTCGCGATAAGGTTTTCTGTCATCGTCTGAAAATTTACGATTCCCTGAGCGGGCAGGAGGCTTTCTATCATTGCCGGAACGAAAAGGTTTAGGTCCTCTTTCTTTTTTGAAATCGGAGGATTCTCTATCTTCTCTTTTTTTATAAGGTCTTTCTGAATCGCCTTTTTCTTTAGAGCGATATGGTTTACGATCGGAATCTTTATCGGAGCCCGAGGTTTTGGAGCGAGTCGGTTTTGAGAAAGAAGAACCTGATTTAGCAGGCCCCTTCTTACCGAAACCGGAAGAAGGGGATTTTTTAGGGGATGGTTTTTTGGAATTCAATGCTTAGGCAATTTGTTGGGCCAAATAATTTTGGACCCCAATGGTTTTGATGATCTCTAGCTGGGCCTCGAGCCAGTCGATATGCTCCTCCTCGGAGACGAGGATCTTCTCGAGCAATTCACGGGTGCCGTTATCTTTGTTTTTAGTGGTAATTTCTATCCCACGATTCAAACGTTCTACGGCATTATATTCTACGTCTAAATCATTCTTTAGGATACTTTCGATATCCTTGCCTACATTGATCTTCATGTATCTTTGCAGATCAGGAATTCCGTCCAGGAAGAGGATACGCTCGATCACTTGGTCTGCGTGATTCATCTCTTCGATGGATTCCTTCTTCATGTAAGAAGCAAGTTTGTCGTAACCCCAGTTTTTGTTCAACTTTGCGTGGATGAAATACTGGTTGATCGCTGTGAGTTCGGCGGAGAGCACTTCCGCTAAGATTTCGAGGACTTCTTGGTTTCCTTTCACGTCGTTTCTCCTACCTCAGATCACTATAAACGAGAGTGCCTATTTTGAAAAGCGAGATTCGAAAAAAGGCAGAGTTGGTTCTTAAGTTTTTGACTTTGCTCGGAATCAGGAACGGGAAAATTTGTAGGAATATGACCTCGGCCTATGTGCTTGACTCACATTTAAGTAAATTTGGCAAGACTGATTCCGACTATCAATCGCTATCGTATGAGACTGCGAATCACTTACTTAAAAAGAACCCAGGCTTTCTTCCTGAATTTCTAATTTTTGCATGTATGGCCCCGGAACGTTATACTGGAGAAATTTTTTTACCGGCAAAGATCAAAGAAGATCTGGGACTTTCTTCCTTATTCGCGATCCGTTCAGAGACTGCTTCTTCCAGTGGGGCTTCTGCTTTGCATCTGGCCCGTTATCTTCTTCTATCAGGAAAATTTAAAAGAGGGATCGTGATCGGAACAGAGGTCATGAGTAGGCTTCCGAGAGAAGAGAATAATCTACTCTTAGGTTCTGTACTTTCTTCCCAGCAAAGAAACCTGGCTATGTCCATGGCACAGGGCGGGGCATTGACCGCTACCAGGTATTTAAGGGATTTTGGATATACTAGAAAGGAACTTTTTAAGTTATCTAAAAAGTTACACGATAACGGTCTCGAAAATAAGATTGCACATATTCAAAAAAACTTAAGCGAAGAGGAATACTTCTCCTCTCCTATGTTTTCCAGTCCATTATGTTTATATGATATTTCTCCTTTGTCAGACGGTTCCTGTGCTATTTTGTTGGAAACGGATCCGGCAAGATTGAAGAAGGACCGCAAAAAAATTTCGATCACCGGTACGGGGCACGGTTTAGGCCAAGTGAACGGAGTTCCCGGCGGCCTAAGTTTTACTGCATCCAAATCCGCTTTCGAGCAGGCCTATGCGGAATCGGGTAAAAAATCTTCCGATATTCGGGTTGCGGAACTTCATGATGCATTTACGATTTTTGAGATCATTGCAGCTGAAGATGCAGGTTTATTTCCTCAAGGAAAGGCACTTGCAAATGTTGCAGAAGGGATTACCGACAAAAGAGGAAAACTTCCTATCAATCCTTCAGGAGGATTAAAAACAAGAGGCCACCCAGTGGGAGTTTCCGGCTTGGCGCAGATCGCTGAGCTTTGCGAATTTATGAACGGGAATGATTCTGACACTGGCTTAAGTTTATCCATCGGAGGATTGGGTGTGAATAATTTTGCCACCATCCTAGAGGCGAAAAGATAATGTCTGAAAATATTTTAGTTATCCAAACCGCATTTCTGGGAGACTTGATCTTAACTACTCCGTTATTTAGGGAGATCAAGAGAAGGTTTCCCGGTTCTAAAATGACAGTGATCGTGAATAAAGGAACCGAATCCGTTTTGGAAGCAAATCCTTGGATAGATGAGATCATTCCTTTGGATAAAAAACAGATCAAATCTTCCTTTTTCGGTTTTTGGAATTTTTGTAAAGAATTAAGAAAACATAATTTTACAATTTGTATTTCTCCTCATTTTTCATTTCGTTCTTCCATTATTTCTTTTTTGAGCGGTGCTAAAAGGAGAATTGGTTATAAAACCGCAGGATTTTCTTTTTTACTGAATGAAAGAAAACCACGACTCTTAAGAGGACCCCACGAGGTAGACAAACTTCTTTCTTTGATTTATTCGGAAGAAGAAAGAAAAAATATTTCCAGACAACCTGAACTTTTTTGGAAGCCTGAGTCTGTTACCGGTATCCAATCAGAAATGAAAAAGAACGGTTTGGAAAAAGGAAATTATATCCTAGTCTCTCCTTCTTCTGTTTGGGAAACAAAACGTTTGCCTGCAGATAAATTTAAGACGGTCAGTAAACTTCTGCATGAAAGAACAGGACTTAAGATCGTTCTAACTGGAGGAAAAGGGGACTCTAAACTTTGTGAAGAAGTAGGAGAAGGTTTCGGGATCAACCTTGCGGGTAAGACTAGTCTTCCCGAGATGAGCTATTTGATGAGTGGGGCTGCACTTCTTGTGACAAATGACTCTTCTCCCATTCATTTTGCTTCCGCATTTAATATTCCTACTCTGGCTGCTTTTGGCGCTACGATCCCTGCATTCGGTTATACTCCATTGGCGAGTCGGGTTTTTATATCCGAGGTGAACGGTCTAGACTGTCGTCCTTGTGGGATCCACGGGGGAAGGGTCTGTCCTAAAAAACATTTTCGTTGTATGTTGGAACAGGATACGGGCAGAATGGTGGAAGAAGGAATTCGTCTAATAAAAGGATAATTATGGACCAAAATATTTTTAGAAAACGGATCCGAAACGTTCAGAATCTTTTAAAAGAGTCGGAAGTCCTTTTCATCTTTGCTGCTCCTCAAAAAATCCGTAATAGAGATGTGGAGTATAAGTTCCGACAAGATTCGGATTATTATTATCTGACTGGAATTGAGGAAGAAGACGGTGTTTTGGTTTTACGTAGGGACTTCTCCTCTCATTTTGCACTTCCTAAAGATAAAGAAAAAGAAATTTGGACTGGCATTCGTCTAGGTAAAGAAGAAATCAAAAAAAGATTGGAGCTGGATCAAAGTTTTGATCTTGGAGAATGGGATTCTAAAATTTCGGATATTCTTACCAATCAATTTACTTTATATCATTTTTTTGGGAAGGATTCCAAAAGAGATTCAGAGTTACTCGAACTTATCAGCTCTTTGAATAGAAGGTTGAGAGAAGGTAAATTTGGTCCTCAAAGATGGGAGATCCCTAACTTTCTACATGAAATGAGAATGTTCAAATCTCCGGAAGAGATCGAAAAATTAAAAGAGTCTTCTAGGATCACTGCTCTCGGTCACGAAAGATTATTCAGAGAGACCAAGGTGGGAATGTACGAATTCGAATTAGAGTCCATTCTGGAATCTGAATATTTGAAACATGGAGCCTGGGGTGGAGGATACGGCCATATAGTCGCTGCGGGAAAAAATGCCACCATTCTTCATTATACCACTAATCGTGCAAAGATCGGCGATAATGAACTTATCTTAGTGGATAGCGGAGCGGAGAAGGATTATTATACGGCAGACGTTACTCGCGTTTTCCCATCCGGAAAAAAATTCACTTCGGAACAAAGAACAATTTACCAATTAGTTTTGGATGTGCAGAAACAAGCAATCTTGGACACGAAACAAGGTGTGGAATTTAATGCAGTCCATGAGAAGACTGTCGAAAATTTGACTTCAGGATTGATCGATCTTGGATTGTTAAAGGGAAATCTTTTCGAGCTGATAGAGAAGGGTGAATACCGCAGATTTTATATGCATAGGACAGGTCATTATCTGGGAATGGATGTGCATGATGTGGGTCGCTATTTTGAGAATGGGAAAAGTAAA
This sequence comes from Leptospira neocaledonica, assembly GCF_002812205.1. NCBI lineage: Bacteria > Pseudomonadati > Spirochaetota > Leptospiria > Leptospirales > Leptospiraceae > Leptospira > Leptospira neocaledonica. The sequence continues at coordinate 122,796 of NZ_NPEA01000011.1, read as the reverse complement.
CCTATGCAGAACGGGCTCGTGGTAACCGTGGAACCTGGTCTTTATTTTGATCCTGCGGATGAAACTATTCCTGTAGGTTTTAGAGGGATCGGAGTTAGAATAGAAGATGATGTGTTGGTAAATGGAGACAATCCTGTCGTTCTAACATCTATGATAGCGAAAGAAGTGGATGAGATCGAGGCAATGAGGGCTTAATATCTTTTCCATTATATTCCCGATTTTGAACCATAGCGCGTATGTTTGAATTCCAACATCTTTATAATATTCTGCGGAATATTGATTCTACTCTTACCATAATTTGCTGATAGTGCCGCAGGTTTTCTCCTTGGCCGCGGTCCCAGATTCTTGTTTACGTCTCCAAAGTTTTCGTCTTAGCCTCCGATTTGTATCTAAGACGAACTAAATTCAAAAATTTTAATGTTATCTCGATTTTTCATTTGATGATATTCATTCTATATTATGGATTCGATCTCAATGTCCGGGAGCGAATATGGAAGAAGTTTTTAGAAAACAAATTTTAGAGAATAGGGGAATGATTCAGGTAGATTGGAGAATTCCCTTGGAAATGGAATCGATTTGGCGAGATGCAATTCTTTATTTGGGAGAGCCGAAGGAGATCCTACGAGTTGTAATTTTTTCCTTTAAAGAAAGAAGGCAAAAAGGTAAAATCCCTAAATTAGATTTTGAAAAGGTAAAAAGTAGCCATTCCAGAAAAAGGATTAGAGTTTATGGCTCAGATTATTGGGAAGCAATGGGTTACGCCAAGGAAAGAGGTGTTTCGACTAGTAGTTTTTTAAATTCACTTTTAAGAATCGAGTGGATCTTGAGTTCCGGGTTTAAAAAGGAAAAGCCTCTCCCCTGGGGAGCCTGATGTCTGAGTAAGAATGGCGATTCGTTGTAGAAGTTCTTACATGCCGAATGCACGTGAGATGTTGGAACTCCTACATCGACTGCGAGTGAAAATTGAGATTGAATTTTTTGGGTTTTTGGTGTATAGGGAATTTGCTTCTCCCACAAGCCCACCTCCTCCACCCGAACTTGGGTGGGGGCCGGTTTTATAATTTCACTTTCGATCCAGCGTATCATATCGATCGAGGGTCCGACTCGTTTGACTTTCGTCACCGACTCAGCAAGGCTGGTCGTCTTCTCGCTCCCTAAGGGTCGCTGTGAAGGGGTGGGGGCCGGTTTTATGAATTCACTTTCGATCAGCCTATCATATCGATTTCAGGAGGACCCTCACTCCCGTGTAGGAACTTCTACGCGGGCAACCTCAGTGAGTTTCTAGATAAAGTCGAATCGCTTCCTTCATCACAGACAAACCTATCGGAAGAGAGGTCTCGTCTATATCAAATTTGGAACTATGGTGTGGATGTGTTAGTCCTTTCTCTTCATTCATGGAACCTACAAAGAAATAACATCCAGGGACCTTCATTAAAAATGCAGAGAAATCTTCTCCGCCCATGGTCTTTGCATGTTCTTCGGTGACCGAATTCTGGCCCAAAATATTATCAGATGCTTTTCGGACGATATTTGCCATTTCAGGATGATTGATCGTTGGAGCATTCGTTCTTTCGTAGCGAATGATTGCCTTTGCGCCAAAAGCAGAAGCGGTATTTTCAACGACTCTTTTGAATAACTCGGGCGCCTTATCGAACATTTCTTTAGTGAATGTGCGGATCGTACCTTTTAGTTCTGCAGTTTCTGAAATTACGTTGAATGCATGTCCTGCATGGAATGCACCCACCGTAACTACGCAAGAATCAAGCGGGTCGGTATTCCTAGAAACGATACTTTGAAGAGCCGTAACTATATGAGAACCTACTAATATAGGATCCACCGTATGTTGAGGCATTGCCCCATGACCGCTAATCCCTTGAACGGTGATCTGGAATTCGTCTACAGCGGCCATCATTGGGCCGTCTACGACACCTATTTTCCCTACAGGGATATGGTTCCATACATGAAGGGCCAATGCGGCAGAAACATCGTATTTTTCTAATATTCCTTCCTCTATCATTTTGTCTGCGCCTTGTCCGCCTTCTTCCGCGGGTTGGAATACCAACAGGACTCTTCCTTTTGGAATGATTGCGCTCGGATTTTCTTTTAGTTCGGAAGCAAGTCCCATTAAAACGGAAGTGTGAGCGTCATGACCGCATGCGTGCATGACGCCTTCGTGAATAGAAGTATAATCCGTCTTATTCTCTTCGAAGATAGGAAGGGCATCCATATCCGCTCTTACCAAAAGAGTTTTGCCCGGCTTTCCGGAATCTACCAAACAAGCAATTCCTGTTTTCGCGATCCCGGCTTGGAAAGTATAACCTAAGGATTGAAGATGTTTGGAGACGAAATCCGCTGTCCCAACCTCTTCGTATCTAAGCTCGGGATGTTTGTGAATGAATCTGCGGTATCGGACCATTTCTTCGGTCCTTGTGGGGGAGATTGTTTTCATGATTTGCTCTAGGATGATTTACTCCGAAATCGGTTTTTAGTCCTTTCTTTTTTTATTTTTTCGGAAGGAGAGAAGCTTAGGCTTTAAGCTTGTTTTTTACCCGAAAAGGATCGTAAATTAAACAGAGATGGAACCGGTTCCGAAAATCCAGAAGATCTATGTTTATACCATCTTCTTTCTTTGTACATTCTTTGTAGAATGCCAAAAGCCGAGTGGAGCGAGTTTCCCATTTCTTCCGTTATTGTCTGGATGTAGCGAAGATAGAAATCCTCCTTGTTTGAAGCTGACTGAAATTGCTTCCGGATTCGATGCTCCATTATTTCTTGTTTCTCCGTCAGGAGATACGAGTCGGATTTTTGTTTTGGAGCAAGGGGGGAAGGTCCGCTTGATCAAAGACGGCATTCTTCTTTCTTCTCCTTTTTTGGATTTGGGGTCGGCCGGTCTGGATATAATTTCCTTCTCCGGAGAAAGAGGTTTACTCGGCCTTGCATTCCATCCCAATTATAATTCGAACGGAAGATTTTGGGTGAATTATACTCGCAAGGCGGATGGGGATACGGTGGTAGCGGAATACTCTAGATCTTCCTCTGATCCTGATCTCGCGTCAGGTTCAGGTTCCGTATTATTTACGGTAGAACAACCATTCAGTAATCATAATGGAGGTATGATGACTTTCGATGCCGGGGGTTATCTTCTCGTTGGAATGGGAGATGGAGGAGGGGCAGGAGATCCGAATAATGAGGCTCAGAATTTAGAATCTCCTTTAGGAAAAATTTTAAGAATAGATATAGATAATTATCCGACTCCTCCTCCAGGAAATCGGCCGGCAACTGGATTCGAAAATCCTCATATATGGGACTGGGGACTTCGGAACCCTTGGAGATTCAGTTTAGATCGGGGGACAGGAGACCTATACATTGCGGATGTGGGACAAAACAATTTCGAGGAATTAAATATAGAACCGGCAAACACAGGGAATATTAATTACGGATGGAGGTTTACCGAAGGAAATCATTGTTACGATCCTGTTCTCGGATGTAATACTTCAGGGATCAGTTTTCCCAAATTAGAATATAATCATTTTACAGGAAGTTCTATCACTGGCGGCTATGTGTATAGAGGGTTAAACTTTCCCGAATTGAATGGAAGATATTTTTACGGTGACTTTATTGCAAAAAGGATATGGTCTATTCTTTGGGATGGAACAAAAGTAAGCGAACGTATAGAACATACTTCCGAAATGGGATTTTCTTCCAATGTATCTTCCTTTGGAGAAGATACAAATGGAGAGATCTACATAGTAGATTACGGAGGAAAAATTTTCAGAATAGAAACTAGATAAAACTTTCCGAAAGACTAGAGAGTCCTATCATACTCGTCCAATTCTCTTTTCCAAACTTGAGTCCCGCAATAATGATCCCCTTCCGGGCAATAAGGTTTGATATCACCTTGCAAACGGATCCAGCAAGGTGCCTTGATCCATTTTGCAATCTCAGGTTGGACCTTTGTAAGATCCACAAGTTCATTGATAGAAGCCTGAAAAATTTCTTCCTGAGCATTATAGCAGGTTCTTGCTCTCCATTTATGATGAAGATTTAATAGATCCCCACTTTCATAAAAACGGACCGGGAATGCATTCGGAAGTAGATAAGAAGCATGTTCCGGAGATCCACCGGCTTCGATAAAACGGTTCAGGCTTTTGAAAATGCCGTCCATTCTTCTTCTATAAGTTTCTTCTAATTGAGGATATTTTAATACAACTTTAGGAACGATATAGTCCGGCATTCCCGTATACTGGCTCATAAGCACTGGGCGGGAGCCAGGCACCATTCTATGTCTTTGGTCTTGGCTATCCGCAGAATGAGAGATCCTTTTTTTGAAAGAATAATGTACATTGAACATCGCTCTGGAAAGAGGACTCATCGTAGTCTCGTTCAGAGTAGAAGTCAGATGTTTGTTTTTAGAAGGATCCATCACGAGTCGGATCGCTTCTTCGTCGTTTAGGGAATTTTTAGATAAACCTAAAACCGCACGAACAGAAGAAGCTAAAACCTCAGGACCATTGGAAGAATAGGAAACCAATCTAGAATAACGGTTATCCATATCTTCGTCGAATTCTCTTACGAAATTTTTAGCGGCTTCCGGTCTATATTCCAAAGAACCGTCTTGGTAGAAGTCTTTGAAAAATTTATATTCTGCAGTTTCTTCCAGAGGGATCGGATCATCCATTTCTTCCACATAAAGAGGATCGATCTCTTTTACTTTTTCGATCATCTCTTCCACCACATGGCGTTGTTCTTCCGGAGCATCGAAAGAATTCATTAAACGATGGTATCTATGTAGAGTGAGTCCGTTTACGGAATGGTATAAATAAGTGTAAGTTCCCAAAGGAAGAAGGTAACGTGCCACTTCCAGACATTTCTTCTTGATTGGCTGCTGCCATTTTTCTGGATAATTCGCACGGGCCTTATACACTAGGAAATATTCGTCCTGGATGAACGGATGTAGTAATTCCACGAATTCAAAATACGCGTTAGACGCAGATTCAACGGCTTCTAAATAGTATTCCTTCTGCTTATCTGAAAGATTCGGTGGAATATAATAATTTTCTTTTTTAACTTCTACGTATCTCTGGCTGACCTGCTCCGAGTTATAATACGGATGAGAATGTAAAAAGGACCAGACGAATTGACGAGACACCTTATCCAGGGTGAATATGAAATGAGGATGTTGTCTTGTGGTGAGGTGGCCCGCTTTTTTTGTGGATTTCGCCACCTTGTCCCTGATCTCCAGGGATTTTTCCGTACGGATCATATCCTCAGGAAGCAAAATTCCTTTAGAAGAATAGCAAGTCCGAGCAGACGCGATTGCTAGATTGAAAGGTTCTCTAGTCGCATCTAAAAGTTGAACAATCGGTTTTTGGTGGTCCATGGATTTGCTACTCCGGAACGCTAGAATGTTATTATGTCGGAAAGCGAAAAGCAAGAATTGTGGGAATTCCCACAAAAATCAGGACCAGAAAAGGCTTGCCATTTAGTTACAAATAATAAAAAATGTAAATTGTAACTAAATGGAGGTTTCGAATGAAACTGAGAAAATTAGGCAAAAACGGTCCTGAAGTTTCCCAAATCGGCTTGGGTTGTATGGGGATGTCAGACTTTTACGGAACAAAAGAGACCAGAAGTAGGGAAGAATCCATTGCGACCATCCATGAAGCCCTGGATTCCGGGATCAATTTCCTGAATACGGGAGACTTCTATGGAACCGGGCATAACGAACTTTTGATCTCGGAAGCATTGAAGGGAAGAAAAAGTAAGCCCTTGATCAGTGTAAAATTCGGAGGACTACGCAGTCCATCCGGGGCATTCATCGGATACGATTTTAGGCCCAACTCTGTGAAAAACTTTGCGGCACATTCTCTCACGAGGCTCGGTGTGGACGTGATCGATATTTATCAGGCTTCTCGGGTCGATCCAGAAATCCCAATCGAGGAAACTGTAGGTGCGATTGCAGATCTGATCAAGGAAGGATATGTACGTTACCTAGGACTTTCGGAAGCTTCTCCTGAAAATTTGAGAAGGGCTCATAAGGTACATCCAGTCACCGCTTTAGAAGTGGAATATTCTTTGGCAACTCGTGTGATTGAGAAGGAGCTCCTACAAACTGCAAGAGAACTTGGTATTGGAATTGTTCCGTACGGAATTGTGGGACGAGGACTTCTGACAGGAAAGATAGAAACCGCTTTGGGTGTTCCTGATTTTAGATCTAATTCTCCTCGTTTCCAGGGAAAAAACCTTGAAGCGAATTTGGAGCGTGTGAGTCTGCTTCAAGAGCTTGCAAAGAAGAAGGGCTGCACTACTGCACAACTTGCTATCGCTTGGGTGCTTCATAGAGGGGAAGATATTGTTCCTCTAATCGGTTCCACAAGAAGAGCAAGTCTGAGGGAAAATTTAGAAGCTCTTTCGGTCAGTTTAAGTCCGGAAGAATTGAAAACCTTGGACGAATCTTTTCCGGAAGGAGCCTTCCAAGGAGATAGATACCCTTCTCATTTGATGCAACTCGTCGTTAAATGAGAGATGCCTAAAACAGGTTTAAAGCCAGAAGAACTACAAGAAAAAGTGCTCGATGCCGCAGAGATTGAGATCAGAAGAAACGGTGTCGAGCGTTTGAAACTTACAGACGTGGCTAGAAATCTAAATCTTAGCCACGCTGCCTTATACAAACATTTTGCGGACAAAGAAGCGTTACTCGATTCCATTTCTAAAAGATGGTTGGATCGTATTGATATAGCTCTTGCAGAAGTTTCCTCGAAAACAAGTCCATTAGAAGAAAGAATTTTAGAGTGGCTCATGACTCTCCATAAAATGAAACGGGAGAAGGTCCTATCCGATCCAAGAATTTATACTGCATTCAATAATTCCGCAGAAAAGACAAGACCATTCGTTAAAAAACATATCCAAACAATGTATGAGCAACTTGAGGCTATGGTCCAAGAAGGAATACAAAAAGGATTATTTTTTTGTAATACTCCAAAAGAAGGCGCAAGGATCATTTTCGAAGGAACTGCCGCCTTTCATCACCCTCGTTTGGTCTTTGATAATATAGAAGAGGACCGGATCGATTTTTTAAAATCCGTTATGGAAACTCTTCTATCCGGTTTAAAGAATAAGAGATAGGGGCGGCTCCTCGCTCGCTCGCTCGGACCAGGCTACTACGGGCTTCGCTATCGCTCCGGTCCTTCGGACTTCCCCTGCGTATCCTTGCCGCAGGGCCCTTACTTTTTCTTCTTTAATCCGTTCTTGGAACGTTTTGATTTCGAATGTCCAACTTCTTCCGGTTCTTCTTGGAATTCTTCCGAATCCCAGGAGACTTCCTCAAGAGTTTCCGGAATTCTTTCTTGGGCCCTGGAAGCTTGGAACTCGGACTCTAATTTTCTTTTACGAGCTTCTTTTCTTCGTTCCTGGTCTTGGTAGATATTCAGTAGGAATTCCATTACGATTGGAAGAAGTACCCTGGAAAGAACTGTCGCAACAATTACTCCGAAAATCACCACGGTTGCCAAAGGTCTTTGTACTTCTGCCCCAGCCATTGTGGAGATTGCCATCGGAATAAATCCTACTGCAGCAATGATCTCTGTTGTCATTACCGGACGAAGTGAATGAAGTCCCGCAGTTAATACTGCCTTGGAGATAGTGATCCCTTTTTCTAATTCTTCTTTGAGAGTAGAGGCGTAGACCACGCCGTTTAATACTGCAATACCGCTTACCGCGATGAAACCAACACCTGCAGGAATACTAAAAGGAAGACCTCTAAGTACAAGGCCTATGATTCCTCCTGCAACTGCGAGTGGTACTACTATAAAAACTCCCGCTGCATAATAAATATTTCCGAATGCAGCGATTAACATTACGAAGATGATTGCGAGTGCGATTGGGACCACGAGCATCAATCGATTCTTCGCTCTTTGGAAGTTTTCGAACTGGCCGCCCCAGTCCGTTCTATAACCGTCGGGAAGATTTTTTTCGATGTCGGCAGTTACTTTCTGTGCTTCGTTTACGAAACCTACTAAGTCTCTTCCTCGTACGTTTGCTTCTACCATGATCCTACGTTTTAAGGATTCTCTATAAATTGCGGCGGGACCTTCTACAAATTCGATGGTTGCCACTTGGCCAAGAGGGACTGTAACTCCAGTCGAAGTCATGACGGGAATATTTTCGAGTTTGTCCAGATCCGAAACATCTAATTGTAAACGAACGACTAAGTCGAACCGTTTGAATCCTTCGAATACTTTTCCTGCCTTTCTTCCGATTCGTAACGATTCTACTGTGGTTAGAATTTCTTCTGCTGCCACGCCGTAACGTGCCATTTTTTGTCGGTCCGCTTTGATCTGAATTAAAGGAAGTCCTAAAACTCTTTGTACTCTTAAGTCAGCGGCACCCGGAACCTTTTTAATTTTATCAGCGAATTTTGCTGCAGTGTCCTTTAAAGTCTGAAGATCATCTCCGTAAATTTTGATCACTACGTCCGCTTTGGATCCGGAGAGGAGTGCATTTACCCTGTTTTCGATCGGTTGAGAAAGTGAGATCGTACTCGAAGGAACCGATTTTAAAATTGCATCCTTCATCTTGTCCATGAGTTCGTCTCGGGAAGAGGCGGTTGTCCATTCTTTAGGGGGAAGGAGTTTTACCATGGCCTCTCCTTCTTCCGTTCCGATCGGTTCCGCCGCGGATTCACCTCTACCCATTTTACTGACTACACTTGTGACTTCCGGGAATTGTGCGATTACCTTCTCCATTTCCATATTCGTATCTCTGGAATAATTGATGGAAGTAGAAGGAAGTCTTTTGATATCTATTGCGAATTCTCCCTCGTCGATACGTGGAAGGAACTCCGATCCTAAAGTAGATCCTAATATTAGAGAAACTGCAAATACTCCTAGGCCAGCTCTTAAGAATAATTTTTTGTTAGCCATACCAAAATCGAGGAGTCGCATATAAATTTCTTCTGCTCTATCCCAGAACTTGCTATGATGGAATATCGGTGTTTGGAATAGGATACTTGCCGCTGCAGGGAAGGTGGTGAGAGAGAATAGAAGCGCCATGGCCAAAGAGATTGCAACCGTCATCGCCATAGGTTTAAACATTCTACCTTCTACACCTTCTAAGGTCATGAGCGGTAGGTATACCAACAAGATAATTCCCACAGAGAAGGCTGCAGCTCTTGCCACTCTCACGCAGGAATCCGTGATGATCTGTTCTGCTGCGAGTTTTCTGTCTTCTTGGGAATTTTGTTGTTCGTAAAAGGCTTGTTTTAAGATAAAACCGTGAAGGACTGATTCCAACATTACGATGGTTCCATCCACCAAGAGTCCGAAGTCCAAGGCTCCGAGAGACATTAAGTTACCTACGATGCCGAACATTCTCATGAAGATTGTAGCTGCAAGCATAGGGATCGGAATCGATAAACTAACTAAGAGCGCACCTTTTACGGTTCCCAAGGCAAAAATCAAAACGATGATTACAAGTACTGCAGCTTCTGCCAAGTTCGTGAAGATGGTGCCTAATGTTCTTCCGATAAATTCAGAACGATCGTAGAATGTGACAATTTTCATTCCTTCAGGAAGTCTGGCCCTTAAGATTTCTACCTTTTCTTTGACCCTTTTTACTACTTCCAAAGAGTTTTGGCCCATGAGCATCATTGCAGTAGCGCCCACAACTTCTCCCTTGGCATCCTTGGTCATAAGTCCGAAACGAAGTGCCGGACCTGTTTCTACCGTAGCGATTTGTCCTAAAAGTAAGGGGACTCCGTCTCTTTCCGTTTGGACAGCTACGTTACGGATCTCATCCACGGTTTTGAACTGGCTTTCTCCACGGATTACGATTTGTTCCGCACCTTTGGAAATATAACCACCACCTGTGTTTTGGTTTGCGGTTTCCAGTTTATCACAAAGTTGGGATAATGTAATATTATGAACTGCTAATCTTTGTGGATCTATCTTGATCTGATACTGTCTTGCTTCTCCGCCTATGATGTTTACGTCGATAATCCCTTCGATGGATTTGATCTCTCTCGCAAGCTCCCATTCCATATAAGTTCTGAGTTCTTCCGGATTATGACGATCACTTGTGAGAACGAATTCGTAAATGTCCCCAAGACCAGTTGCGATAGGAGAAAGTTCCGGGCTTCCATATCCTTTGGGGATCACGGCCTCGGCCGCTCTCAACCTTTCGTTGATGAGCTGTCTTGCAAAATAAATATCAGTCCCATCCTTGAAAATAACGGTAACACTACTCACTCCCGTTCTGGAAATAGAACGGATCTCTGTTACGTGAGGAACGCCTGTAAGTTCCATCTCAATCGGGTAGGTGATAAACTGTTCCACCTCTACCGGAGAAAGACCCGGAGATTGGGTGACCACGGAAACCTGAACGTTTGTAATATCAGGAATCGCATCGATAGAAAGCTGATATGCGTTATAAAAACCTATAATGGTCACGCATGCAGTGAGTATCAGGATGAAAATCCTGTTCTTAATGGAGATACGTATCAGTTTATCTATCATGGAAGGGTTCCGGGCAAGGATACGTACAAATTCCCAGTCAGTCCGGACTTGTCGAATGGTTTTTGAGAAAAAGGACCTCTTAAAACAAACTCTAAAAAGGAACGGATGGAAAGAACAAGGGTCTAATCAAAGCTTTTCGAATAGTAAAAACTTCATCCCGTTTTTCTCATCTTTTCTTTTCAGTTCAAAATTTTTCTGAGATACTGTTCTGATCAAATCTTCTGCCGGAAGGATCAGTTTGTTATACGAACTGGAAGAAACTGTCCAAGCTCCGTTCGATTTTTCGTGAAATATATCCGTAACTTCTACTCTGTTTAGAGTGAACTGTAGCTGGCACGTAAAAATTCGAGATTCTTCGGAACGAACTACAAAAATACTTTTGTCTCCAACTTTGCCATAGCTTAAATCTCTATAACCTAAAATTAATTTACTTCCGGCGGAGAGAAAATTAGACCAAAGACTTACTGTAGATTCCCAATCTTTTTCGGATTCCAAATGAGTGATCGTATCCCCCATACATAAAAGGATTTCCGGAGATGGAGAAACTTCTTGGTATAAATCCCTGGATCTGATATCGGCGACCCTTGTACTAATCGTGGTATTCGGTTTTCTAACCTTGATCTCAGATAATAATTTTTGACTGAAATCAATCGCTAAAACTTGAAATCCTAATTCTTCCAAAGGAATAGATTGTATTCCACTTCCTGCTCCTAGATCCCAAGCGACTCCGTTTCCTTGCGGAGAAATTTCAAAGGATCTAAAAAATTCCAATTGGTCTTTTTCCTTGGCAGAAAGATCTCCCAGCATCCAGGAATATTTTTCGGCCAAAAAGTTTTCGTAATGTGATTCTGGAGACTGCATCAGGTTAATTTATAGATGAGGACTTCTTTCTCTCTTCCTTTAACTTTTACGGGAGGAAGGGACTCTGCTTCTAAATAATGTTTTACATGCTCGTAAACGGTATCGGTTGCCAAAATTTCACTGCCGAAGTCTTTATTTAGCTGTTCCACTCTTGAAGCAAGATTGACTGTATCTCCAATGATCGTATATTCTTTTCTTTGAGAGGAGCCTACACTTCCTGTCATTGCCTCTCCGAAGTGTAAACCGATTCCAATTTTAGTTTCAGGAATTTTTCCGGAAACATTCATCTCCATTACTTTTTTCTGAATTTCTAAAGAGGCAGAAACCGCATTTTTAGCGTCTTTTCCATTATCGGAAAGAGGGGCTCCGAATACTGCCATAAACCCGTCCCCTAAAAACTTGTTTATGATACCGTTATGTTTATTCACGATCTCAATCATATCTTCGAATAAAGTATTCAGATAAGAAATCACTTCTGCAGGACTTTTGTCTTCGGAAAATTTTGTAAAGTTGCGGATATCCAAGAACATCACGCATACATCTTTGTTTTCGGAAGCAGTATCCGTTTTTTGGCTCATAAGTTTGTCCACGACCGATGGAGAAACATATTGACCGAACATTCCTAAAATTTCGTTTCTTTCTTCCAAACGTTCGACTGAGTTTTTCAGGATTTTTTTGAGCCGAAGGCCGACGAGTCCAGCTACGATCCCTGAACCTAAAAATAATCCGGAACGCAAGTAAGTGGGAATCTTAGAATAGAAGAAGCTGTATGGGGATTCACCGCCTAAAGGAGAATCCGGAACAAAAAACAATCCGGTGATCAAATATTGAGTCGCTGCAATTGCTCCCGTAAAAAAGGAGAGTCCGAATTCCATTCTAAGTACGGAGAGTATTATAAAAATTATATATAAATTGGAAATGGGAGAATTTAAGGGAACTACAGGATGAGAATGTTTTTGGATCAAAATGAATAAAATGATTCCAGGGAGAGAAGTTTCTATCAACGCGTTCCCGAATCTAGGAAGAAGAGGAAGTTTAAATCCTTTTACTTTCAGATAATTTAATAATTTTAAAAACCCGAATTCGTAAACCGTGCCGAATGCGAGAGTGCCTATCAATACCTCAAAAGGAAATTCTATACCAGTGCTCTGGTTAAATTCCTTCTCTAAAAATATAAATAAGATACTCCAAGACAACCCGGCGAGTCCGAAAGCAGCGAGAAGGATCTTACTTCGGATCTGTTCGCTGACTAAGATCTCTTTTTCCAAGGTATTCGCAAGAGTTTCGAAATGTTTCGGGAGCATAGATGATTCCTAAGATGCGTGGAAGAACTTTCGAAGTATATTTAACTTCTTCCATGTTTAAGCAAGAGAAAATTTTCCAAGAAGAAGGTCCCAAGCACCAAGGAATATTCCAAAACCAGGACCCAATCCCTATCATAAAATGGAAAAGAAGAATACGTAGAATAAGATAAGATCCAGATCCCGGAAGCGACCGATGGCCATATCGTTTTTGTAAAAACGGAGGCGGCTAAAATCGGAAGGAAATACCAAGGATGTACGGTACTAGAAAACAAATAATAGATTCCGCATAGATGGATCCATACGATCAAAAGAAAAACGGTTTTATTGTTTGTTTGGATTTTGGAAATTCTGAAAGAATAAAAACAGATTGTAACAATACTTAAAATCCCAAGCACGATCCCTGTAGAATAGGGATACCAGGTAAGACGGATCAGATTTTTCAGAAGATAATAAAATCCTCCATGGAATTCGAATAATGTAAAATATACTCCGATCCCTTTTCTCCAATGTTCCTCTAAAATTTTAGCGCCCATTTCTGAGAATAAAAACCAAACCAGTACAGATCCGAAAACGAAAAGACTGACGCCGAAGAAGAGCAGAACCTTACGAGCAGTTGACCTTCTGCACCAATAAAAAAACAAAAAGGGCAGGGCTAATAAAGGGAGTATTTTGGTCAGTATAGAAGCCAGATAAAGTAAGGACGCCCCTAGGACTTTTCCTTTTTCCCAAGAGAGTATTCCTAAAAATAGAAAGAAGAATAAGATCGGCTCCGGATGACCGTTTCCAATTCCTTCCCAAAGGACGAGTGGATGGAGCCAGTATTTTAGAAAATTCCCGGAACCTTCTTCTTTTTTTCTCTTTGAAAATACATAAAGAATTCCTAATTCGAATAAAATTAAAATTCCTTTCCAGATCGAGATCGCCCAAAAAATGGAAAGTCCTCTTTTTAAGAAGAATACGGGAACCAAAAACAGCACTTGTAAGATTGGAGGATAAACAGAATAATATTTAGGTGAATTCATTTTGGAGAGTAGTTCCTTCTCCAAACCTTGGTTGAATCCCAAATTCACATGGATGGGAAGTTCCGAATAAGGGGACAAACCTTCCGAGACCAAAAGCCCATCCCATAAAAAACGAAACGTATCTTCCGACAAAAATACAGGAGTGAATAAGAACCAAACCCTGAGTAAGATCCCGGCCCAGATGCCGATCTTCTCTTTTCCTTCTGAAAAGAATTTTAGGAATAGATAGTAGAGACTGAGGCTAAAGAAGAATGTTCCGCAGAGTTGCCAGATATCGGTTCTTCCTAAAAATAGCGGAAACAATGCGAGAGGAAGGGCCCAAAAGAATAAAATTGTCGATATGCCTATATTTCCCCGCCAATTATTTGGACTCTGTACAATTATATTAACCATTTTGTTCAATATAGCGAAAATATTCTTGAATTCCCGGGAGTATTAGTCTAACTAGGCGAAAGGGCATTGGGCAAGAAAGAATGATTCGAATCGGTAATTTTCCAGACACTGTCAATGAATATGCGGCAAGGACCGTTGCGGGCCTGGTTGTCATCTTAAGTTTGGCCGCAATAATTACGCAATCGCTTTGGTTGGCAGGCGCACTTTTCTACGGATTTTCAGCCAGAGTATTGTATGGACCTAAGTTTTCTCCATTCGCAAAACTTGCCATCCATGGAATCGTACCGTTACTCGGTCTTGGATCCAAAACAGTGGCGGGTCCACCGAAAAGATTCGCTCAACTTGTAGGAGTAATCTTCAGCGGAACCGCATTTGCGCTCCTATACTTCGGACAAGTATCCGCATTCCAAGCGGTGCTTGGAATTTTAGTCCTCTTTGCAAGTTTAGAATCCATTTTAGGATTTTGTGCAGGTTGTTTTGTGTTCGGATTTCTGATACAATGGGGATGGATCCCGGAAGAAGTCTGCGAGAAATGTAATAACCTACAATTCGCCGTTAAAAAATAACTCCATAACCTTCCATAATCAGGTAGGCGTTTTTATTTTTTTAGAATAGTATTATATTCTTCTTTTTGAATGCGAAAAATTAATAAAAACGATGGAGGCCTTTCGTGGCACAGGAAACAACTTATTACAAACCGGAAGATCTGAAAAAATTCGGAAATATAGGAGAGTTCGAGCCTGATTTGGCAAAAAAATTCTTCGACTATTACGGATCGGTTTTTGCGGACGGAGCTTTATCAGCCAAAGAAAAATCTTTGATCGCACTTGCGGTTGCACATGTTGTACAATGTCCTTATTGTATAGACGCATATACCACAGACACCTTGGAAAAAGGCGCGACAGAAGAACAATTATGGGAAGCAATTCATGTAGGTGCGGCAATTCGCAGTGGATCAACCTTAGTTCATAGCGTACAAGCTCTTAATAAAGTTAAAGAACTCGGAGTATAAGGAATTTATAAAGTATGAAATCCCTATTAGCCAGAGGGAGCGAACTCGCTTCTTCCAAAGAACAATTGAAAATTCTTACGGAAGTTTCCGAAAAACTGAATCTACCTAGTTTTTCGGCTAAATTAAAAGAAGCGGGACTCTTTCCTTTGCGCCCAACCGGGGTGGATATACTACAAGTGAACGTGGGGAAACTCTGTAACCAGACCTGTAGGCATTGTCATGTGGATGCCGGTCCGGATCGCAGAGAGATCATGACTAGGGAGACCATGCAGGAATGCCTGGTTGCCTTAGCCACTCCAGGTGTAACTACTTTGGATATTACTGGGGGTGCACCCGAGATGAATCCTAATTTTAGATGGTTCGTAGAAGAAGCTTCTAAATTCGGAAAGAAGATCATGATTCGTTGCAATCTTACTATTCTTCTTGCGGGAGAAAAATATAGGGACCTTCCTGAATTTTTCGCAGAACACAAGGTAGAAGTAGTTTCTAGTCTTCCTTATTTTCAAAAAAGAAGAACGGACGCTCAAAGGGGAGAGGGAGTATTTGATCGTTCGATTGAAGCATTAAGAAAATTGAATTCTCTCGGATACGGAATCGCGAATTCCGGACTTGTATTAAATTTAGTTTATAATCCTGTGGGGGCCTTTCTTGCGGGAGGGCAATCCACTTTAGAGAACGACTTCAAAAAGGAATTAAAACAAGTTCATGATGTTCAATTCAATTCCTTATTCGCTCTTACTAATATGCCTATCAGTCGTTTTCTGGAATCCTTACTCGAAAACGGTAATATAGATGCCTACTTGGAAAAACTCGTGACCGCTTTTAATCCGGTGGCCGCGACGGGCGTTATGTGCCGTAATACATTAAGTGTTGGTTGGGACGGAAGCCTATACGATTGTGATTTTAACCAAATGTTGGATATGAAAATAGAAGGTACGGTAAGCAAAATTTCTGAATTTAATAAATCCGTATTAGATTCCAGAGAAATTTTATTACACCAACATTGTTACGGATGCACTGCGGGAGCGGGTTCTTCCTGCGGAGGTTCCATCGCTTAAGAAAAAAGCACAGAAAACCTGACTTTTTTCCAGATACAAAGCCAGATTGACAGAATTATCTATCAATTTATAGTTTTTTCTAATTAATGAGATTGAAACTCAGACCTATTCTTGAAAAACGAGTATTAAGAACGACTGTTCTGTGGAGACAAACTCAAATGAAACAAAAAGCGATATGGCTATTATTGGCGCTTTTACTTTCAGCTTCTCTCGTTAATTGTAAAGAAGATGATGGTGGTGACCTAACAAATCTGGCACTCTTAAACTCACTTGGTGGAGGGGGAGATTGTTTAGTTGCTTTCCCTGGAAAAGCTGCAGTAGGTGTGAACCGTACAAGAGCAACTAAAGGTGGCGGACCAATTCCGATTGTTTGGGGAAGTGTTCCTTTTGTAAACCACCCGATGGCTATTGTGGAAGTTAAAAACGCCGTAGATAATGATACTGTTGTATTTACCAATATCAACGTGGCGGAACTTAATGCTGGTGAGCCGGTTGCATACACAAACGGAACAAATGACTATGATTGCCCATTGGCTGAAGACGAGGTAATCGATGCAGACACTGCTTTCGATCCATCGGGAGGCGGACCATACACATGGACAAATAACTCTGCTCCTGGAACCTACTATTTCTTACTTTATATCGTAGGAACTTCTCATCCAAGCAACGCGACTGTCGAATATAACTGATCAGTAACCTTTTTTCCCTCCGCTTTTTGGGTGGAGGGAATTCACTTCTTCCCAGAACTTTTAATAATTGCATCCACCATCTCTGGTAAATCGTCTAACGCGGAAATTTTTCCGGTCAATTTCCAAATCTGTAATACTCCTTCATAAGAAGCGAATATTTTTCGAGCCAGGGATTGAGTGTCCGCATTCTTAGGAATCTGTCCTTTCTTTTGCCTTTCTTTTAAGTAGATAGCTAAAAAGTCCACAGTCCTAATCGCCAATCTTTTGACTTCCTCTGAGATAGAAGGAGAAGTAGACGCAATTTGAGCGGCTGTGTTCGCCATAGGGCAGCCTGCGAACTCGCTATTTCTGGTCTGCCTTCTGAGTATATGCGTCCAGGCTTGTATAAAGTCCCGAGCATTCTCCGATCTGGATTGAAGTTTCTCCAATAGGACAAGTTGTTCTTTTCCGTAAAATTCTATATACGCCTTTCCTAATAGGTCCTTGGAAGGATAATAATCGTAAAAGCTGGCCTTTGCGGTCTGGGATTCTTGGATGATCTGATTGATCCCGGTATTTGCATAACCTTGGGTTTGGAAAAGCCTGACTGCGGTTTCCAAAATCCTGTCTTTTACCCCTTTTTCTTTGGTTGACATTTTTTTCTTCCTGGGATCGAATAACAGACAGACTTGTCTGTTCGGGACCTTCTTCTTCCAAAAAGCCCGAATTTTCATAAAATGCAAGTCTAAATCGGAGGTTTATATGTCTTCTTTATCTTCTGAAACCGAGTCCATCGATATTTCAGGAATTGCTTCCAGCGTAGAGGATGCGATTTTTACCCGCCACAGTATCAGAGACTATCTTTCCAAACCTGTGGAAGATTCTGTCTTACAGGAATTATTCTCCAAGTCCCTTCGTGCCCCGAGCTGGAAAAACAGCCAACCTTGGAAGGTGCATGTGGTAAGCGGTCCAAAAAGAGATAGAATGGCGGAGCTACTACAAGAAAGGGCAAAACAATCAGAGACTCCTGTTCCTGATACGATTTGGCCCACAGGCTTTCCTGCAGATGCAAAACGTAGAATGTTTGATCTTGGTATGAAAATTTACGGTGCTGCCGGGATTGAAAGAAAGGATAAGGAAGCCAGGGATAAGTTCATGCTTCGGAACTTCGAGTTTTTCGGAGCTCCTACAGCGGTTTTTATCACTACGGAATTTGAACTCAATTTTTATATCGCGTTGGATATCGGCTGCTTTTTGAATACTATCATGCTTCTTGCCAGAAGTTACGGTTTGGGAACGGTTCCTCAGGCGGCACTTTCTGCTTTTCCAGAAGTGGTCCGAAAAGAACTGAGTCTGGCAGAATCTGAAAAAGTAGTCTGCGGTTTAAGTTTAGGTTATCCTAAACCCGATTCCGTATTAAATAAATTTCATACACCCAGAGAAGAAGTTTCCGATATAGTAAAATTCTATAAATAGAATATTTCGGACGGGAGCACACTGAGATCACGGAGTTATTGGCCCTTCGTGAACTCCGTGGCCTCTGTGCGAACTCTCCATATCTTAACGCAAAATTAACACGTTTCTTTGTTCCTCTCATGCGGGTTCGCATTGACGAATTCCAAAAAACCGGTTAGGTTTTTGGAATAGACGGAAAAATTTCCGCCTGGGAGGAATTCTTGTCTTATACATTTCTTATCATCTTAGTCGTCGCATTATGCGGTTATCTCTCCTTCTCCATTATAAAACCGGAAAAATTTTAGGAGATAACAATGAACGGAAACGACTCGATCTTTTTCTTTTTATATTTTGCGGTTTTATTTCTCGTCTCTCCCTTTCTCGGAATTTATATAGCGGATGTTCTAAAGGGAGAAGTTTCCAAACGATTTATAGTCCTTTCTAAATTCGAGTCCTTTCTATATAAGATTTCCGGCATTAAGGAAGATCGGAACTCGAATTGGAAAACATATCTATTCGATATTGGGACTTTTACCATTTTAAGTTTGGTCCTGGTCGTACTTGGGCTTCATTTTCAGGATCTTCTCCCCGGAAATCCGGAAGGTAAGTCTGGAGTTTCTTGGGATTTAGCTTGGAATACTTCCGTTAGTTTTGTGACGAATACGAACTGGCAGGCTTATTCCGGAGAAGTTTCTCTCTCTTATTTAAGCCAAATGTTACTCTTAGGGGTGCAAAATTTTGTAAGTGCGGGGACTGGAATTGTCGTACTCGCAGCCATGGCGAGGGGAATGATCTCTAAAACAAGTGAGTCTTCCGGGATCGGGAACTTCTATGTAGATCTAACCAGAAGTATATTATATATTCTTTTACCGATTTCTATCTTAGTAGCATTCGTTTTGGTCTCCCAAGGTGTGGTCATGGATTTTTCAAAATACGTGGATTCTATTGGGTTAGAAGGTCATTCCGTAAAAATTCCACTTGGACCCGCAGCTTCTCAGATTGCGATCAAACAATTGGGAACGAACGGGGGAGGATTTTTCGGCGTAAACTCCGCTCATCCTTTCGAAAATCCAACTGTTTTTTCTAACTGGCTGGAGTGTATTTTGATCCTACTTCTTCCGGGAGCATTACCTTTTGCTTATGGAAGATGGGTCGGTTCTTGGAAGGCAGGTCTTTCTATCTTTTTGGGAATGACTCTCCTTTTTTGTTTCAGTCTTTCCATATCTCTTTGGTCAGAAGGCAATTTTGCTGGAAATTGGGAAGGTAAGGAAACCAGATTTGGAGTGGCTCAAAGTGTTCTTTGGGGAATGGCAACTACAGCAGCGTCTAACGGTTCCGTAAATGCGATGCATGATAGTTTTTCTCCTCTTGCTGGAGGATTTGCAGTTTGGAATATTCTTCTGGGAGAAGTTGTATTCGGAGGAGTGGGTGTTGGTTTGGTAGGAATGCTATTCTATGTAGTCCTTACAGTATTTATCGCAGGACTCATGGTGGGACGTACTCCTGAATATTTAGGAAAGAAGATTGAATCAAAAGAAGTAAAACTTGCACTTGTCGGTGTTTTGGTTCCTGGACTTTGTATCCTTGTATTTACTGCGTTTTCACTTCTTTATGAATCCGCTCTTTCTTCGAGGGCGAATTTGGGTCCTCATGGTTTGACTGAAATTCTATATACATTTGCTTCCGCTTCCGGAAACAACGGATCCGCGTTTGCAGGTTTGAATGCAAACACTCCCTTCTATAATCTATCCCTTTCTTTCTGTATGTTAGTGGGGCGGTTTGCAGTTATCATTCCTGCTTTGGGACTAGGAGGAGCCTTGTTCGGTAAAAAAATCGCTCCAAAGGGAGAAGGTACGTTCTCTACGGAAAGTCCGTTGTTCGTGTTACTTCTTCTTTCCGTGATCTTCTTGGTAGGAGCTCTAACATTCCTGCCTGTTTTGGTTTTAGGGCCTGGAAGCGAGCATATTCTTTTGCATTCCGGCTCGAAATTTTAAGGTTTAGAATTTTATGAAAAACAAAAAGTCTTCTTTTTTCCAGGACCCAAAGTCATTGTTTAAAGCAATCTTGGATTCCTTTGTAAAATTGGATCCAAGAGTCCAATGGAAAAATCCAGTAATGTTCATTGTGTACATAGGAGCAATATTAAGTTCTTATGATTTGATTTTTCATCCTGTTAATCTAAGTTTCGGTCTTCAAATTTCCATTTGGTTATGGGCTACGGTCTTATTCGCAAATTTTGCGGAAGCATTGGCGGAAGGTAGAGGAAAAGCAAAGGCTGAGTCTTTGAAAAAAACAAGAAAGGAATCCAAAGCGAATAAATTAAACGGAAGCTCCGTTCTCATAATTCCTGCTTCCGAATTAAGGACGGGAGACAAGGTGGTTTGCCAAGCGGGAGATTTGATCCCAGGTGATGGAGAGGTGGTGGATGGTATCGCTTCTGTGGATGAATCCGCAATCACAGGAGAATCCGCTCCAGTAATCCGAGAATCCGGAGGAGATAGGTCTGCCGTTACCGGAGGCACAAAAGTTTTAAGTGATAAGATCGTAGTCCAGATCACAACCGATCCCGGAAAAACTTTTATAGATAAAATGATTTCTCTTGTAGAAGGAGCTTCCAGGCAGAAGACTCCGAATGAGATTGCACTCTCCATTCTTCTTTCCGCATTATCTTTGGTCTTTTTAGTCGCGATCACATCACTCGTTCCTGCGGTATTCTATAGCCAAAGAGAAGGAGGAGGGAATCTCGGACTTTCAGGTTCTTTTCCTGCGTTAGTCGGTCTTCTTGTATGTTTGATACCCACTACCATCGGCGGATTATTATCAGCGATCGGTATCAGCGGTATGGACAGACTCATGAGAAGAAATGTAATTGCAAAATCCGGAAGAGCGATTGAAGCAGCGGGAGATATTGACGTTCTGTTATTAGACAAAACAGGAACGATTACTTTGGGAAATAGAATGGCTACCCGATTTGTTCCTGCTCCAGGAATTTCAGAAAAAAATTTGGCTGATGCAGCTCAACTTGCTTCTCTTTCAGACGAAACTCCAGAAGGAAGATCCATCGTAGTCTTAGCGAAAGAAAAATTCGATCTACGAGGAAGAAACTTATCCGAGTTAGGCGGGAAGTTTGTTCCATTCACCGCGAAAAGTAAAATGAGCGGAGTAGATTTTGATCCAGATCCGGAAGGAAAAACAAGACCGATGATCCGAAAAGGGGCCTCGGAATCTATTCGAAATCATATTACCGGTTTAGGTGGAGAATTTCCGAAAGAAATTTTGGATATAGTAGATGAGATTGCAAGAGAAGGAGGAACTCCGCTAGTAGTATCAGAGGGAAGGGAAATTTTAGGAGTTATCCATCTAAAAGATATAGTAAAAGGCGGGATCAAGGAAAGATTCGCAAGGCTCAGGCAAATGGGGATCAGAACTGTGATGATCACCGGCGACAATCCATTAACTGCGGCAGCGATCGCCGCAGAAGCGGGAGTGGATGACTTTATCGCAGAAGCAACACCCGAAACAAAACTAAAACGGATTCGAGAAGAGCAATCCGGTGGAAAACTCGTGGCTATGATAGGCGACGGGACAAATGACGCACCTGCCTTGGCACAAGCTGATGTAGGTGTTGCGATGAATACTGGAACTCAAACTGCAAGAGAAGCCGGGAATATGATCGATCTGGATAGTAATCCCACCAAGCTTATCGAGATTGTGGAAATCGGAAAACAACTTTTGATGACAAGGGGTTCTTTGACAACCTTCAGTATTGCAAACGATGTTTCTAAGTATTTTGTCATCTTACCTGCTATGTTTGCCGGATTGTTTCCTATAGGTGGAATAGGTGCTTTATCTATCTTGAATATTCTAGGTTTTGCAAGTCCTGAATCCGCAGTTTTAAGCGCTGTGATCTTTAATGCTTTGATCCTGGTTTTTTTAGTCCCTCTTGCATTAAAGGGGGTAAGCTATAGGCCGGCAGGTGCGGATTCCGTTTTGGCTCGAAATGTTTTTATCTATGGATTTGGAGGACTCATTCTTCCCTTTTTCGGGATCAAAGGAATAGATCTGGTTTTAAGTTTTGCTAAAGGAGTATTCGGATGATACGCGCAATTATTCAATTGGGACTTTGGACTTTCGTTTGCGGAATCTTTTATCCTGCGATCGTATATGGATTTGCTAAATTTTCTTTTCCTAAAGTAAGTTCAGGTTCTCTTGTAGCAGTAGATGGAAAAATAATCGGTTCAGAGTTACTTGCCCAGTCTTTTGATTCTCCGAAATATTTTCATTCCAGGCCTTCTGCAATAGGATATGATACTTCTTCTTCCGGTGCTTCTAATCTTGGGCCAACGAACGTTCAACTTTCGAAAAAGGAGGAAGAAAGACGAATCTATTGGGCAACAAGAGGTGGAGCTGAGC
Source organism: Leptospira neocaledonica (assembly GCF_002812205.1). NCBI lineage: Bacteria > Pseudomonadati > Spirochaetota > Leptospiria > Leptospirales > Leptospiraceae > Leptospira > Leptospira neocaledonica. The sequence goes on along the minus strand of NZ_NPEA01000011.1, from coordinate 100,099 downwards.
CGGTACCTTCTGAACTTTTGTATTCTTCCGGAAGTGGATTAGATCCCCATTTGAGTCCTGAGGCAGTGAAATATCAAATTCCTTTAGTTGCAAAGGTAAAAGGAATTTCGGAGGAAAAATTAGATCGATTGGTGGAAGATTCTATAGAAGCCCCTGAATGGGGACTATTCGGCTCACCTAAGGTCAATATTTTGAAATTGAACCTGAAATTGAGATCTGTATACTTGGAAGAGAATATTCTAAAAAAATAAAGTACATAGAGTGAGACCCGCAGAAGAAAATCGACCGGATCCGGACGAATTACTTTCCCGGATCGGAGGGGAAGGAAGTAAAACCAGAGGAAAATTGAAAATTTTCTTCGGCATGGCCGCAGGTGTAGGCAAAACTTTCGAGATGCTTAGAGATGCTCAAAAGGCAAAGTCAGAAGGAGTTGATGTCTGGATCGGTTATTTAGAAACTCATAATAGAAAGGAAACCGAAGCTCAGGCAGAAGGTCTTTCTATCATTCCCAGAAAAAGATCCAAATATAAATCTGTGGATCTGGAAGAAATGGATATAGATGCCATTTTGGAAAAAAAACCTGATCTGGTTTTGGTAGATGAACTTGCTCATACAAATGTTCCCGGATCCAGGCATCCAAAACGGTACCAGGATGTTTTGGAAATTTTGGATCAAGGGATAAACGTTTATTCTACCTTGAACGTGCAACATTTGGAAAGTAGAGCAGGGATCGTGGAGGAAATTTCAGGCGCTCCCGTTTCGGAAAGAGTCCCCGATTCTATTTTAGAAATTGCAGATGAAGTGGAATTGATCGATCTAGTTCCCGATGATCTGATCAAACGTCTGAAGGAAGGAAAAGTTTACCCTTCCGATAAGGTTCCTCAGGCTCTACATTCTTTTTTTAAGATACCAAATCTGACTGCTCTTAGAGAGCTTTCTTTAAATTTTACCTCCAAATTGGTAGACAGAGAACTTTCTCGATTGGAGCCGACTAAGGATTCTAAACTGTCGGATAAAATTTTGGTGGCAGTATCTTCTTCTTCGCAAGCAGCTAATCTGATACGTTACGCGAAACGAATTGCATTCGGATTAAAATGCCCTTGGGCCGCAGTACATGTGGACAATGGAGAAGTTCTATCATCGGATCAGAAGAATCTCTTAAGGGAGAACTTGGGCCTTGCTAGAGAATTAGGAGCTGAGATTCTGAATTTTTCAGACAGAGATCCTGTATTTGGTATTTTAAGAGCAATCAATCGAACCAAGGCTACACATATTGTTATAGGAAGAAGTAGTAAATCTAAACTTTCCAGGATTTTGAGGGGAGGTTCTTTTGTAGATAAACTGAGCGAGCTGCCAGGAGATTTTCAGATACTTCTTGCACCGACCGAAATTGTTAAAGAGAAGCCTAAATTCAGATTCGGATTTTTTACCAAGGGGACCAGATCTAAACCGATCCAGTATTTTTTTTCATTTTTGGCATTACTTGGAATCACTTCCTTTAACCTTTTATTAAATATTTTTGCGGGTTATTGGTCCATTGGCTTAGTATATCTATTTTTTATAATGTTTGTGGCCCTATTTGCGGGTAGGGGACCTGTTTTAATCACCGCTTCTTTGAGCGCGATCTTTTGGAACTTTTTATTCATCCCTCCTAAATTCACATTCTATATCGAAAAAGTGGAAGATTGGATGATGTTTGGAACTTATTTCATATTGGCCTTAGTCTTGGGAGCACTTACGACAAGATTAAGAGATAGAGAAGAAGCGTTACAAACCGGAGAAGAGGCACTTTCCGGTCTTTATAGGCTTTCCGTTGCATTATCTAAAACTCATAGTTTAGACGAAATTGCATCCGTTGCAGTGGAAACGATTGGGGATACGTTCCAGTCTTCCGTATTAATCTTACTTGCTGATGAGGATTCTTTACTTTCTCGCACACCACATCCTAAAAGCGGTTTTAAACCCGACCTGAAAGAATCCGCTCTTGCTGCTTGGACTTTCCAAAATAGAAAACCTTCTGGAAAAGATACGGATACTGTTCCTTTGTCCAAAGGTCTATATCTTCCGTTACTCACTCCAGGTGGTTGTTTTGGAGTGATAGGATTAGATAGAGAACATAAGGATAGTTTGGAATTGGAAGAAGAAACTCTTCTCTTCTCAATGCTAAATCAAATTGCTTTGTCCTTAGAAAGGATACAGCTACTTGGAATTCGTGCGAACGCTAAGATGGTAGAAGAATCTGAAAAATTCTATTCGGCATTATTCAATTCAGTCAGTCATGATTTTAGAACCCCTTTGACTGTGATCCGAGCATCTTTGGATCTGCTAGAAGCAGGAAACGGAAAAAATGAAAAGGAGAAGTTCGACTTATTCTCAGAGATCCGTATCGCTTATAAAAAGTTAGACAGGTTGGTCGGGGATTTACTGGACATGTCTAGATTAGAATCCGGAAGATTGATGTTGGATCTACAATGGGAAGATCCCTTGGATCTAATAAATGAAACTGTACGGATAGCGGAATATGAAAAGGGAGAACATATTTTGTCTGTTGAGTCGGATGAAAGTATGCCTCTAGTCAGGATGGACAGAAGGTTGATGATCCAAGTTTTAATCCATCTATTACAAAATGCATTTTTACATACCGAAAAAAATAGCGTAGTATTAGTTAGAGCAAGTGTGCCTAAGGATCATCTTCTATTAACGGTAGAGGATAATGGACCTGGAATTCCCGTTGGACAAGAAGATAAAATTTTCGAAAAATTTACTAAGGTTTCGGGTTCTGTACAAGGAACAGGTTTAGGACTTTCTATTTGCAAGGGACTTGTAGAAGCCCAAGGCGGAAAGATTTGGGCAGAGAACAGGCAAGAGGGCGGCGCCAGGTTTCTAATTCGGATACCTGTGCTAACTTTCCCACCTTTGGAGGACGCTATTGTCTAGTCCCATCATCATGATCATAGATGATGAGATCCAGATTCGTCGCTTGGTAAGAGTAGCTCTCGAAAAAGAAGGATACAAGGTAGAAGAAGCCGTCTCCGTTGACGATGCATTATCAAAAGTTTATATGGTTCGTCCCGATTCTATTATTTTGGATCTGGGTTTGCCAGAAAAGGGTGGGGAAGAATTCCTCAAAAAGATCAGAGAATCGGGCTCAAAAATTCCAATATTAGTTTTAAGTGTTAGAGATTCGGAAAAAGATAAAATTTTCCTATTGGATAGTGGGGCAGACGATTATCTTACTAAACCTTTCGGGATTGGGGAATTACTTGCAAGGATCAGAGTATTGTTGAGACATTCTTCTCCTGAAAAAACGGATGTTAAAGTAAAGATCGGACTTTTGGAGTTGGATTTTGGAACTAGAAAAGTTTTGAAAGAAGGAAAAGAAGTTCGACTTACACCTACAGAGTATTCTTTCCTAAAATTACTTGCCACTTATCCTGGAAAGATTGTGACCCAAACTCAGATCTTAAAAGAACTCTGGGGTCCGAACCAAATGGCGGAATCCGGTTATTTGAGAGTGTATGTAAATCAGATTCGCAAGAAGATAGAAAAAGATCCGAGTAATCCTAAAATTCTGATCACTGAACCTGGAGTGGGATATTTTTTGAAATCAGAAGAATGATATTTTTTTAATATTACTCTTTATATCGGACCAAAAAAAGACCGGAGCCGTCTGAAAGTTCCCAATTCCTAAACTCGGTCTCTTCTTCCCAGGTTTCGAGATCGCAGATCACTAAGTCCGCTTCGGAAAGTACCTGAGGATTTTCTCCCTTTAAGATAGTGATCTTTTCTTTTTTGAGAAGATTTCTTTCTTTTTGAGAAAATTGAGGGACTTTACCTTTTGGATCCCAGATAGATAGTTTAGCCCCAATTTTTTTTGCCATAGTTAGAGCGAAACCTAACAGTTTCACATCCTTGTCTGAGTAAACCGCTAAAATAAAACGATCTAATTCCTTTAATTTTTCTGCGACCAATATCCCCGCATTTGTTTCGGATTCAGATAGGAGTGTTCTGATCTTTCCTCCCAATACATCGTCGCTAAATAAGGATTTGGCTCCTCCAGTCAGAAATATATTATAATTTCCTGATTGGATTGTTTTTAAAATATCCCTTGTGACATTATCAGAAGGTTTGTATAAGGTTTTTAGTTTTATTCCGAGTTCTTTAGAAAGTTTGAATAAAGGTTCGAAACTTTTTTTCTCATACTTTTGAGCGGTTTTTCCGGAAATCCAAGAATCAGGAGTAAGGTGAAGCGCTGTAACTTCTTTTGTTCTGTTTCCGTTTTGGAATAATCCTGAGGCGAGTCTTAATAGATCCACTCCTCTGGAGTGTAATGCGAATGCGAGTAGTATACCTTCTTCTCTTTTGTCTTTGACTCCGGCAAAGATTTTTTCTATAAGATTCAAACTTGGTCCGGTCATATAGGTTGTAACCAATGCCATTAGGACCATCATAGAGAATATCTGAGAGGATAATACCCCGATATCGTAACCGATATTGAGGACGATCAATTCCATGAGTCCTCTGGTATTCATAAGTGCGCCTAAGGACAATGAATCTTTCCAGTTATTTCCGGATGCTTTTGCAGCAATTGTACTCCCCGCGAATTTTCCTACAATAGCAACCATAAGTACCATTACAAAATCAAACCACAAATTGCCTTGGTTCAATAGGCCGATCTGGGTCCTGATTCCGGTTAACGCGAAGAATAATGGAAGAAAGATCGCCGTACTTAAATCTTCTACCTTTTCCGCCAAAAGTGTTCTTAGTTTAGGTTTGTCGGGCATGACAACCCCGGCTAAAAACGCTCCAAATAATGCATGTATACCGATGGATTCTGTGATCCAAGCGGATGCGATCGGAAAGAGAAGGAACAAAGCCACCGCCATTTTGGTGAATGCTTCTCTATTTGTGAAGATACCTCCCGCTCTATGCATTGCAGGCTGTACTATTTTCCACATTATAATGACGTAAATGATCGCAAGGATTATGGTGAATAACGCGGCAAGAAGTCCGCCTGATTGTACAAGAGCTATCACTACTGCAAGTAAACACCAGGCAGTCAAATCATCGGAAGCAGCACAGGTGAGTGCAAGTCCTCCGAGTTTTGTTTTGGTTAATCCTCTTTCTTGGACAATCCGAGCAAGTACAGGAAAGGCAGTGATACTCATTCCTATCCCCATAAACAAGGAGAAGGAAAGAAATGTGACCTCTGGCGGTGCTAATGTTTTGTAAATGGAAAGTGCTAAGATTGCTCCCATTAAGAATGGAAGAAGAATGCTTGCATGCGAAATCAGTATAGCCGAGTCAGCTTGGTTTCGGAGTATCTTAAGATCCAATTCCATTCCGACTACAAACATGAAAAATACCAGACCGATCTGGCTTAATAGTTGTAGAGAACTTAAGGAAACTTTTGGGAATAAGAATTGATACTGTTCAGGGAATAATAACCCAAACAAAGAAGGGCCTAAGAGTATACCAGCAAGAATCTCGCCCACTACGAATGGTTGTCTTACAAGAACTGCAAGTTTGCCCATTACTCGAGTGGCTGCGATTACAACTCCGATTTGTAATAATAGAAGTGGAAGAGGTTCATGAAAACCTTTCCAGAGTTTTGCTCCCGCTTTTTTCCAAACATCTATAGTGTCTTCAGTGGACTCGACCGAGGTTGAAGAACTAACTTCGACAGTGGTAACTTTTCCTACCTCTAATGACTTACCTTGTTTCGCTACGAAAATAAAGGCGCCGAAAGAGAGTAATAATAGGGTTATATAGAAAATCGCGTTTCGTTTCATCCTTAGAATCGGAAACCCTCGGAATGTTGGAGTTCCTCCATACTATAAAAATGGAAAGAATGAGAAAAGAATAATACTTAGTTAGATTGGTAGAAATATTTTTCCCAAAAGCCTTTTTCTCTCAGATATTCCATACCGAATTTTGCGGCCTCTAAGGGAGATAAGGTTTCCGATTCGCTTTCTATTCTGGATAAGAATAGATAGGATCTTTTTGGGCCTTTCCAAAAAAACCAATACCAAGAGACGGATCTTCCTTGCGCATAACCTGTTGCTGAATCAGAATAAAAACCAGAATAATTCCCGAAGTTTCCATCCAATTTATGGGTGCCTGTGGGATTTTTGATCTCACCAGGATTTCTTTCTAGGCCTTCTAATACCGAGTTTAGATTTTTCTTTCTGACTCCTAATTCTCCGTTGAATAATTTCCATAAGAATAAGTAAAATTCTTCAGCGGTCCATGAATAGCCTCCGTCCATCCAGAAGGATCTAGAAGGTTCGAAAGGGACCGATGCTGGAAGTCCAACAGAGTGCAGCCAAGGTTTAAGTTTGGTAGTTCCTGTATCCGTCCAGATTTTTTGGAAGTACCAGACTGTGGAATTTTCCAGAGAAGTTCGGAGATTCTGTTCCTTCTGCCATCTGATATACGGAAATTTAGTTTTGTCCCAAGGGAAATATCCATTAGGATCTTTTAATGTTCCTAGTTCCAAGGCTGCCAAGGCGAGCACAGGTTGGAATACATACATGGAAGGGGAGTTTTTTTTGCAGTTATCTTCTCCCACTTGGACAAGTGTACCTTCTTCCATTTCGGCTAAGAATAGGCAGACTTTTCTGTCGGAGAGATTCAGTTCTTCTTTTTGGATACTCGGTGATTCTGTTCCTGTTTTTACGGAGCAGGAAAGAAGAAGGACCGCAAAAGAAAAGCCGACAATTCGCCTCATAAAAACCAGGCGTAGATGGTAAGATAGGAAACGAATAAGAAAAGTGGAATGTAGAACATTAGGAAAATTTTTCCGATCTTTCTCCAGTCGGTTACTGTGTATTTACGCACGAATTCGATCATTTCTTCCTGGTTCATGGAGTAAAGTTCACTGGAATCATTCCAACCGAAAATGTTTCCCGCAAGTCTTCCTATAATCTCATCTTTATGAGCTTGGATCGTTTCCCAGGCTTCTTCCTTTTCGGAAACGTTAGAGGAGAGTAATTGGAGAAAAATTTTAGGCACCAAAAATATTCTGCCAATCATTAGACTTGAAGTTCTTGTGAATAATCCGAAGAAGAACATCGCCGAGAAAAGTGGATTTTCTCTCTTGAGCCCGAATACGATCCCTAGGCTGACCACGTAAGCTCCGTATCCAATATATAATCCGGCGAGTTCGAATCTTCGATTCGTCTTTTTCTCTTTTAAAAATTCTTCGTACAGTTGAGAGGATACAGTTTTCATTCTTATATCGATCCGAGTTCGGACTTTCCGAAAAATCCAGATCTGAATGCTAAGATTTTTGGATTCGGTAAGGAGACAAGTATTTCTGATTTCACTTCCGCTATTCCTTCGTTATGTCTCAGCCAAGATTTTAAAAAGCAAAACTGAAAATCGCAGCTTCTTCCGAAAATAAGAAGAAAGAAAAGGCGGAGCGGATGAACGGCGCGGTTCGAAAAAAAGAAAGAAAGATACTCACCGGGGAATTTTGGACTTCTAAACAAAGGCAGTCTCATCCCATCCATTACGTTGTCAGCTATAGGGCTTCGTTTAAACCTGAATTGCCCGCCTTCTTCATTGGAAAATACTTGGAGAACCGAAAAGGGATCGTGTTCGATCCTTTCGGGGGAAGGGGGACTACTGCAGTCCAAGCAAACTTAGAAGGTTATGCTGCCATCCACAACGATATCAGTCCGATGTCTTTGTTCCTAGCGAAGTCCAGACAAACTGTCCCTTCTCTGGAAAAACTGGAAAAAGCACTTCATTCTTTGGATCTTAGCAATAAGATCAGAGAAGAAAAGGAAGATGAGGGTCTTTTACATTTTTATCATAAAGATACATTAAAAGAGATCAAGAACCTGAAAAAGATCCTTTCTGATTCGGATTCTCCAGAGCTGAGATATTTGGGTCTGACCGCATTGTCCAGGCTTCATGGTCATAGTAATGGATTTTTTTCTGTATATAGTTTTCCTCAGATCTCTATTCCTCCTTTGGCTCAAAAAAGGAATAATGAGAAGAAGGGAGTTGTCCCTGATTATAGAGAAATCAAGCCTAGGATTCTGCAAAAGATGAAAAGGGACCTAAAAGAATCTCTTACACCTTTTTATCATGAGTTTTCGTCCAGAAACAGATACACCAATCATTCTTCATTGGATCTTTTCTGTTTAGAGGATAATTCCGTGGATCTTGTGGTGACCAGTCCGCCATTTTTGGACAAGGTGAACTATGAAGAAGATAATTGGCTTAGATATTGGTTTCTGGATATAGAACTGGAGAAGGACCAGAAACCGAGTATATTCGCAACTCTCGCCGGCTGGTGTGAATTCATCCAAGGAACCTTGGCGGAACTTTCCAGAGTCGTCAAACCTGGTGGAACGGTAGTCATGGAAGTGGGCGAAGTCAGAAAAGGTAAGACTGTTTTTAACTTGGACGAATACGTGATCAAATGTGCAGAATCCACCGGTCTAGTCTGGGAAAATACCTATATCAATGACCAGAAATTCACGAAACTTGCCAATTGTTGGAATGTTTCGAATAATGAGAAGGGCACAAATTCAAATCGTTGCGTGGTTTTCCGGAATTTGAAGTAAGTGCTTCTTCTTCCTAAAAACCGGTATTTTGTCTCAAAAATCCTCAAAACCCTCTGAGGATTTTTTGGGATTGGCCGATAGGTAAAGGGATCGAGGTATAAACTCAAATGATGCGTTCCCTTTGGACAGCCGCGACTGGAATGATCGCTCAGCAATTTCATATAGATACGATTTCCAACAACTTGGCAAACGTGAATACCACAGGTTTTAAAAAGAACCGCGCGGATTTTGAGGACTTAGTTTACCAACATATGGTTTTGGCAGGAACTCCTGCTACTTCCGTGAGTGAAATTCCCACAGGTGTGAATGTGGGCCACGGGGTGAGGGCGGCTGCTTCTCAGAAATTATTCGAGATCGGTTCTTTTCAAGCAACCGGGAATAAGCTCGACCTTGCGATCACAAGTGAGATGGGATTTTTCAAGATCCAAATGCCTGATGGCAGTTTTGCATTCACTCGTGACGGTTCTTATAAGATTGATTCCAACCAACAAGTAGTAACGTCTAACGGTTATCTATTGGAGCCTCCTCTTATTCTTCCTGAGGGAGCCATTCTAAACACTTTGATGATCTCCGAGCAGGGAGAAGTTACCGTAAAAATCGGGGCAGATATCCGACCTACTGTGATCGGTCAGGTAGAATTGTATCGTTTCGTGAACCCTGCAGGTCTCCAAGCGATCGGTAAAAACTTATTCCAAGAGACGGTTGCTTCTGGTCCTGAAATTCCTGGAACTCCTGGTATGGAAGGTTTCGGAAATGTTCTGCAAGGATTCTTGGAGATGTCTAACGTAAAAATCGTAGAAGAGATGGTGAATATGATCGTGGCTCAAAGAGCATACGAGTCCAACTCTAAGGCAATCCAAACTTCCGATAACATGTTATCTACCGCGATCGGACTGAAACGTTAATTAATATGAGTTTCCGCTTCTTTATTTTATTCTCCATCCTAACAGGACTTTTTGTGTCCGGTTCGGAAAAGGTAGAAGGTATGGAAGCGGTTTATCTTCGCGGAAAACTTCTTACCCAAAAAAAAGAAGTTTTACTCTCCGAGATCGCAAAACTTCCAGATGGGATGAAGGATAAGATTTTATTAAAAAATCTGAATGCACCTATCGTTATTCGTCCTGAAAATTTGAAAGAAGTCCTAGCGGGTATCCCTGTTTCCGGTAAAGAAACCTTAGTTTTACCTTTAGATTCCGAATTGGATCCGGAAGACTTGGAAGAAAGTTTAAAAAAAGAAGTTTCTAAACTTCCTCAAGACAGAGAAGGAGATTTTAAAATTTCCTATTTGACCGGGGAAAGGTTCGTTCCAAGCCAAGGCGTGGAATTGAAATGGGCCGGACTTCCACAAGTTATTCATCCGGGACAAATTGTTGCTTCTCTGGATTTTTATTTCGAGAATAGAAAGGTCCATACTCAAAGGATCAAATTCAAATTAGAAAGAAGAACAAACGCACTCTTCGCCAAAAAGGAAATTCGTAAGGGGCAAAAACTCCAAGCAGAGGATCTGGAAGAAAGAACTGTCTATATGGAAGAATCTTTTACCGACGGGCTTTCCGATAAGGATATAGGCTCCACTGCACTCAAGGATCTTCAAATAGGAGAACTTCTCCGCAAAAAACAATTCAGGTTCTTATTCGATGTACAAAGAGGCGGGGATGTGAATCTTGTTTATACCAAGGGAAACTTGGTAGTAAAATCCAAGACAAAAGCATTAAGTTCGGGTAATATTGGGGAGATCGTGGACGTTTCTTCTCATTCGAAAGAGGGAAAAATTTCCGCAAGAGTGGTGGAGAAGGGCACAGTCCTTTTAGAAAATTGATATGATCCGAAGCCTGAAATTCTTACTTCCAATTTTATTTTTATCCGGAATGATCGCAATTTTTGCCCAGGATCTTTCCCAATGGCAGGATAAAAATCCTTACTCCAGAAGCCAGAATCTGAGAGTGGGATCTACTATATTCGTAAAATTGAAAGAAGGTTTTACTGCAGAGTTCGAGATTGAATCTACCGCTGATGAGAATATCACCATCAAAGCAGTGCCTGATAAAAAAGTGATCCCTGAAAATCCTGCGTACAATACAGATCGTACAATCGTTCGTAAGAACAAAGGAAAGATCAAATCTCTCGGAAAACTAAAAGGGAATCTGACTGCTGTAATTACCGCAGTGGATGCAAATACTGGACTTTTAACCTTACAGGGGCAACGTTCTTCTACTTATAATGGAGAACCTTCTCAAGTTCTTTTGACTGGAAGATTGTCTCCTGACTTTATCGCTCGAGACAATTCAGTAGATGCGGATCGGATCGCAGATCTTCAGATCCAATTTACGGGAAGAATAGAACCTAAAAATTTACAACCTCCTATTACCTTAAAAACGATCAATAACCCTGACGGAACAGTAACCGTTAAAGCTGAACTTTCGGAAGAAGAAAAACAAAGATATATTCTGGAACAATTGAATCGTTTATTGGGAGAGTCCAGATGAAAAGAGCAATTTTACTTTTTATAATATTCTCCTTATCTATTTCAGGGGCGGAAGTCCGCCTAAAGGACCTAGCTAAAATAGAAGGAATCAGAGACAATCAGATTACAGGTTATGGGATCGTAGTCGGACTTCCTGGTACTGGAGATTCCAAAACTCCAATGACCACCGAGAGTATGAAAAATTATCTCAAAAACCTGGGAGTGGATGCAAATCTAAAACCGGAACAGACCAAAAACATCGCTTCCGTATTAATTACTGCTAATATTCCTTCTTATGCTCGTAAAGGTGATAGATTGGACGTAACTGTTTCTTCTATCGGAGACGCAAAGTCTTTGGAAGGAGGAGTACTTCTTCAATCTCCTTTAAAAACTGCGAATGATAAAATTTATGCTGTGGCAAGCGGTGTTATTTCTTTCGGTGGAAAAGAGAATAGTGCAGGGGGGCTGGGAAGAGCTTCCAAAAAGACTGTAGGAATTGTACACGCCGGTGCAATCGTAGAAACGGAATTGAAAGAGGATTTCTTTTCCAACCAAAGAGTTGTCATTCGATTGAATAGCCAAGACTTCTCTTTGATGAACAATGTAGTCAATCGTATCAAGGAAACTGTTCCTGAAAAATTCGGATTAAAAGCGGAATCCATCCAAGCTTTAACTCCATCTGAAATAGTGATAGAAGTTGGTGCTGGATTCTCCGCAAAATCACCGGGGCTTCTTAATCTTCTTTCTGATTTGGAAAACATCACCGTAGAATCGAATCCAAGAGCCAAAGTAGTCATCAACGAAAGATCCGGTGTCATCGTGATGGGTGGAAATATCACCATCGATGAAGTTGCAGTTGCGAGATCGGGCTTGAGCCTTTCTGTTGCAGATAAGAACAGAAGACCTACAAGACTTAGCGGAGAAAAACCTCCCACAAAAGAATCTTTCGTGATAGAGGAGGCTACTCAGGTCTCCGATGTGGTGGAAGCATTGAACAAGGTAGGAGCTTCTACAAAAGATATTATCGCAATTTTAGAAGCATTGAAAGCAGCAGGTGCACTTCATGCAGAATTGGAGATACAATAATGATAGATAAAATCCAAGACTATCGATCTAAATTGGATCTAACTGAAAGACCGGAAGTACAAAGGCTTTTACGCGAAGAAAAAAACAGTAAGCCTGGCCAAACCTTCCCGGATCAATTAAGGGAAGAATTTAATAATACTCTTTCAGGAAAAGTTTCTTCTTCCGAAGTGAGAATGCCTCATAATATTAAAGAGGAAATTACTGCTGATCCGTATCGTAAGAAGTTATTCGATGCTTCGGGCGAATTCGAATCCATCTTCGTTAAGATGATGTTGAAAGAAATGAAATCCACAGTTCATAAGTCCGGATTAATAGACGGTGGCTACGCGGAAGAAATTTTCGAAGATATGCTTTATGATGAATATTCTAAGAATCTTTCTGCCAATTCTTCCTTAGGACTCGCAGAACAGATTTATCAATCTTTGTCATCTAATCTTCCACCGATCTCTAAACTGGATTCTAAAGTTTAAAACCGAATTGACATTTGCCTGTTTTGTTCTGTAAACTAATGTTTCTGTTTGCATGATACAAATCAGTGAGATCTTAAATCTTATTTTTGATTCTATAGGTTTGGTTGCGATAGTCGCTCTTTATCGGATCGGACTCATTCCGAAGTATAAATATCTGTTTTTAGGGTTTTTATGCGTTTGGTTTAGCAGTCTTTTTACGGTATTAGAAGGCTTCTTCTTGCCTGTTCTCCTGAATTTTTTAGAACATTTCACTTTCCTTTTATCAGGTCTATTTTTTCTATTCGGCATTAACGTTTATTTCTTAAAAAGACGGGAAGTCTGAGATGAACTCTATCGCTGCCATGAATCTGGTAACTTTCGCTCTGTATACGATTGCTTTATCTTTTTTGGTTCGAAGTATATTTAAAAAACATGTTTTATTTGGGCCGGGTATATTTGCCGCTGCATCCCTTTCTACCGGATTTTTCGTATGTATTTCTAACTTTTTGGAACATTCCGGCATTAGCGATATTTTGGACGATTATGAAGGATTTGCCAGAGACCTTTTTGTAATGTTTCTTTTGATCTTTTTATACGTGGACTCCATGCATAGGGAACAAGCGAAAAGAGAGAAAGATCAAAGGCAGATCCAGAACGATCTAAGAGAAAAGGCGCTTTTGCTTACGGAAATACATCATAGAGTGAATAATAATTTGCAGATTGTTTCCGGACTTCTTTCCATGCAAGGTACTGTGAGAGAGGATGAAAGTGTTACGGAAGCATTGAGGATTGCTCAAAATCGAATCCAGTCCATCGCAAAGATCCATCAGATCATTTATGATTCCAATAATCTAATCCAAATAGGTGCTTATTCTATTTTGAATTCGGTCATTAAAAATTTGGAAACCACTTACAAAGTAGAGTGTAATAGGATTTCGGTGACAAAAGAAATGGATCAAAGTATTACTTTGGATCCGGATCGAGCCATGCCGTTGGGCCTTATACTGAACGAACTTTTGACAAATTCCCTAAAACACGCGTTCTGTGAAGGGGAAGTCGGAGAAATTTTTATCCGATTGGAGCAAGATGATAAATTTATAATATTAAGCGTTTCGGATTCGGGAAAAGGTTTAGAGGAGCCTATTCAAGGAAGAAATACCGGAATCGGAATGAAATTAGTAGAAAGTCTTGTGCTACAAATTAGAGGAAATGTTCGGGTGGATTCCAACCAAGGTACTAATGTCAAAATTTTGATCCCTAAGGAAGGAAAGCATACTTTAGTATTTTCTCTTCCTTGAGGAAACTTTAAAAATTCTAATCAATCAAGTCCCTAAAACTGATTGCATCCAAATCTTTTTGCAGAGAAATTTCTGCCTTATCCATTTTATCTCTCACTTTATCCGGATAAACATGGAAAGAAGGGTCTTCTTTTAAAAGCGGTTCAGGTATTCTTCGATAAAAATCGCCCAGAGTTAGATCTTCTCCGGACACCACTGGCAACCAGGCTCCGCCTTCATTTGTTTCTACAAGTAGTCCTGCTTCGGATAATGTTTTGGTAAGCCTTGGGATTTCTTCTGCATGAAGTCTTGATTTGATAGCAAGGTCCCCATTACGAGGTGCAATCTTACTTTCTTTTTGAACGGAATAGACTGCCTTTAAAACTCCGATTAATTTTCTGAATTCATAACTAAAAGAAGTATGATGTTCTTCTATCAATTGGAATGGTGCGTAATATCTTTCAGGATATTGCACACAAGCAGTTACCTCTGCGCCGAATAGAACAATCAATGATAAGGAATATACTCCGATCAAGAAGATAGGAATGGAGGCTAATGCCTTATATACAATCATTGTTGTTTCGGAGAAGGAAGTGATATATACCTGGAATCCGTAAAGAAAGACCAAAAAAATCACGCTGGTAAATCCAGCACCCCAAGATGAGGCACGGATTGGGACCTTTGTGTTCGGGATTAAAGTAAATAATGCTAAGAAGAAGAGCCAGATCCCAATTAATGGAAAGAAAAATTTTAGAATATTATAAGGTGAGAATACTGACTCTCCTCCTTGGAGTATGATTGTTTCGTATTTGACATCCTTGTATTCCGAAAGACTAATCTTTTTATATTCTCCAATATTCAATAATCTGAATCTTCCGTTTTCACTTCTGTCGAGTAATCCGGAGGCGAATACTTTCCCTTTTGCGGGAATATAAAAAGTATTCCAATGTTCCCCTCCGTCTATAGAAACTAGGATATTTCCGAGAGCATCCAAAAGGAAAATATCTGCGGATTCTTCATTTTCTATGGACCAAACCTTGGTGAATGTATATCTTTTGTGACTGAGATTTTTCCATGAGTATCCACCGTCTTCCGTTTTGAAAACTGAACCTCTTTCTCCCGTAACAAAAAACTCGCCAGGCCGAATCCTATGGATATCTTTCAGTCCATGGCCGGTGATTTTTGTGGCGTTCCAAGTATAGCCGCCGTCTTCGCTTTTCCAAACATTCCCGTCTTCATCCACGATATAACCTAGATAAGGTTCCGGAAAATAGACCCGATTTGCACGGATCTTCAAAACATTCGCGAATACTGGTTTGTAACTTCTTCCTTGAGTGAAAAAATGTAGGACTTCTCCGTTGGAGAAGATTAAATAAAAATTTCCTTCGTTAATATATTCAAAATCTTTAAAATTTGAATTATCGAAATAAATCGCGTTCCATACGGAACCGTCTACAGGTTTGGAAAGAAATAACCCTTTTTCTGAAAGAGCATATACTTTTCCGTCCTTCACGGAAACTCGGACAAAATTTTCCTTGGAAATATCTGGCTTTTCGCAAAAGTCCACACGAACTCCGAAGGAATCCAGACAACGGATATTCTTTAGATCGATGTCTTTTTCATCTAAATAATAATCCTGTTTGAGACCGGAGTCCATGCGAAAGAGTGTACCATTCTCTCCGGAGATCCAGATATGATTTTCTAGATCCTTGTCCATACTCAGATAATGAGGAGGACGAAATACATCGGTCACTTTTTTAGCAAGATTGTCTCCGATCACAAGAAGAAGAGGGCCGATAGAAAGAACAAAAAAGTAAAATACGAATTCTTGTAGAACGGATCTTTTTTCTTCGATCCTCCAGATAGAGTTAAAGGAGTTTTCTAATGATCTTAATACTGTGGTTGCGGAGAATACTAAAAGAATAAAACCGATCGCACCTATTTGTCTAGCTGCATCGATCAATTCTCCTAAAGTATCCAAGTAAGGATTGATATCCAAGTTAATATTACTGACTAGAAAAAATGCATTAATTTTATCGAATATTTCTTCCTTACGATTGTCCAACCCCGAAGTAATTGTCAAAAGAGAAAGTGCCACTACAAGCATCGGGATCAAAGAAACGATCGTAGTATAAGAAATACCTGACGCCTTGATGAGACATTCGTCTTTGGCAAAACGATAGGCAGAAGCCGCCAGAACACGGACTGTGAAATTCAGTTTTCGCCCTAAACCTGCGTCCGGGATATAGTCGAAAAATCTACTGTACTTAGTATTCGGATGAGAATTCATTTCTTAATCGCGTAATGCACCATAGAAGATGTGAGCGGGATTCCTTTTTTGGTAAGTTTACTTTTAAAATGGTAGAATGAGATCCGGAGCCATTTTAAATAATCCTTCCATTTGGAAAAACTTCCCCTGGATTTTAAAAGTTTAGCGGAAAGGGGGAAGTCCACTCCGAGGTAAGTAATCTGTCTTTCGAATCCTCGTATGGCAAGAATTTTACGAAGGTTTTTGGCAGAATAATAATACACGTGACCGGGTAGATAGTAGTGATATTTTTTACCTGCTTCTATGGCCTGCCAGGCATCAAAATTCGCGGTTTGGATCAGAAGTAAACCACCTGGCCTTAGAATCCTGGAAAGTTTATTAAATACTTCTTTAGGGTTTTCCAAATGTTCGATCACTTCTATTAGAGTGATGACATCGAAAAAATTTTCCGGAAGATCTGCGTCTAAAAATTGGCCCTGCCATACTTTGAAACCTCTCGATTCTGCTTGTTTTGCGGAGAAGGGAGAAATTTCCACACCGTAAGGCACGAATCCTTTTTCTTTAGCGCATTCTAAAAATCCACCGAAGGAACATCCTATGTCTAAAAAATTGCCAGAAGATTTGAACTTGGAAATATTTTTTAAACGAGCAAACCAAACATATCGATCGAATTTTTCAGTCTGCCTTTCGTCTCTATATGTGAATTCCTGATTACCGGTATAATATTCTTCGGTATATAATGATTCTGGTTCAGGTCTTGGGAATTGAGCTTGGAAGCCGCAGGTTTTACAAATTTGGATAGAAAGATCGAAATTACCGAATTCGGATTTGTACAAGGGTTCCCAGTTACAGTCCCCTTCCAATGGGCATTCTTCTTGGATTATTTTTTGGCGAGAAAGATCCAATGACAAATCCTCTCATCCAATTTTCCTAATGGAGTTCTTTCCGTATAACCCAGTTCGAAGGAAGAAAAATTTTGAAGAAGATCTTGCACATCTTCTTTAGTATAAAACCAAGTTACGCCACCGGCAAGATCTGCAGTTCCGATTTTGCCTTTTTCCGCTTTAAGATGAGTGTCGCCTTCTGCTCTTACGGAAGCCGCGAGATACCCACCTTTTTTTAAAATACGAAAGGTATCGTCTAACATGGATTTTGCGAGGTCCGGAGAATTGTAATGCAGGACTCCCCAGCTAACGATCAGATCAAACTCTTCCTTCTCAAAAGGATAGGGAGGAGTATTCAATAAAAACGTTTTGGTCCAAGGATAAGATTTTTTAACTGACTGGATGGAATTTTCACTGTAATCTGCTGCATATACTTCATAACCGAAATCCTTTAGAAGAACACAATGTCTTCCGGAACCGGTCCCAAAATCCAAAGCCTTAGGAGAAGGTGAAGAAGGTGGAAACTTAGAGATCATTCGAACTAAGTTTTCATCCGGATAAGAAAGTTTTGCCTTAGGTCTAGTATAATGAGTTTCCCATGCTTCTTTGGAAGGGTGATCAGCGGGCTTCATATTCAGCCTTCAAACGATTTTTTACGCTGCCATTCCATTCTTCTTCTGATGAAGATACTTTTGATTTTAAACAAAGAACTCTGGTTCTCGTTTCATTTCCCAAAGAAGTATCCAGTTTAGAACCGGGCTCCTTCAGGTTTTGGTTCAAAAGAATTGTTTCTCCATAATTTGTAGGAAAATTTTCCCAGGACTTCAGAACAGAAACTCCCCTAGGTGGGATATCAAAACGAACTTGAGATTTTAGTTTTTTAGGAATTTCTAAACTAGAAGGTGGAGGAACGATCGGTTCTCCCACCAAAAGTTTGACCAGATTCGTAAAATAATCGTAACCGGAATAACCTGGCACTAGGACATCTGCTAGATATTCTCCACCCACTTCGGGAGCGGCTTCTATCAAAACAAGTTCTCCATTTTCATCCGATCTGAATTCGGCTACGAAAGGACAGTTCTTTAAGCCGGTTGCTTTTACAATCGCTCTGCATAACATTTTTATTTCGCCTTCCAATTCGGATTTAGGGAAGGGAAGTCTATGAGCTGCTTCTAAAAAAGGAGGAAAAGAAGAAGTTTCCTTCAAAGAAATATTTACCAGATGAAAATCGGAATCATCCACTAATCCCAAAACGGTATATTCGGGGCCTGGAATATACTCTTCTAAAAGCCAAGTCTCCGGATGAGGAGAATTTGCGGCAATTTTTGACTTGGGTTGTTTTTTAGGGGATATTAAATTAGAAATAGATTTTAAATCTGAATCGGATTCCACGAGTTGGATTCCGGATTTGCCACTTCCTTGGCTAGGTTTTAAGATCCAGGGATAAGAAAAGGATTTTGACTTTGCTTTGATTTCGGAAGCTGGGATCTCTCTTGGAACTCGAATCCCTTTGGGAGCTAAGGTTTCCTTTAAAATTTGTTTATCAGAAAATTTTAATACGGATTCGGTGCTTGCATACTTCAGTTTTAATTTTTCTGCAAGGTAGGCTGTGCTATACGTTGCCTTTCCGAAAGATCTTGTGCCGAGTCCGATGATTGGAGTCGGCAGGGGATTTTCTGCGACCGCTCTTAAGATCCTTCTGTATTCGAAAGTAGATTCGATAATCCTCAGGCTCGCCATAGCAAACCCGGGAGCTTTATCGTTTTTATCGACCGCAGCTACTTCCAGACCCAGGGCCCTGGCAGCAGAGATCAAGGGTACCTGATTTTTACCAGCTCCTAAGGAGAGAAAATACCCTTTTTTCTTCATCCCCTGGATAAATAGTCCTCAGAACAAGAGATGTCAAAGATTTTTTAGGAATGAGACAAAATCCGGGGTTTTGTAGGAATTCCCACGGTGCAATGAATCGACCCCCACCCATCGTCGGGAATGGGGGGTGGGGTTGTGGGAGAAGGCGATTTCCGTCTCTATCATGAAATTTTGATTTTCACAAGCCTTTTTGCAGCTGGGGTTTTGTTGGAGTTCCTACAAAGAGAGGGATACATTTTCATAGACAAGTTTGAGTTCTTGTTCCCGCCAGGGATGCGGAGGGCTTGTCCCACCGAAGGTGGGACGAGGCGGGCTCGCTTCTGCGCTAATTAAAGCAATGGTGTCCGATAAAGATTTTGCTTCATTGCATTCAGCAACCCTACGGGTTTTTCGCTCCCTATGGGTCCTCAAAAAACCGTAGCAACCCGGTCTCGCTATCAGCGGGAGGCGGCCAAACCCCCGATTTTAGTAGGAACTCCTTCTTATTTTTTCTTTTTATGTCTTCAAAAGCGTAATGGGATTTTTGAAAAACTCCGATTCTTAAAAGGAGCAGGAGAAAGAAGAATGTTAAGAGGAATGTACACCGGGTCCAATGGGATGATCGTGCAGCAAACACGCATGGACGTTATCTCCAACAATCTTGCGAACGTGGATAAGACTGCATTCAAAAGGGACACAACGTTGTTCAAAACTTTTCCTGAACTTTTGATCCATAGATTCAGCGAAGATGGAGTGGGCAAGGTGCCTATGGGCTCCTTCGACACGGCTCCTGTAGTCGGCAAACTCGGATTAGGCGCCGAGGTAAATGAAATTTATACAAGATTCGAACAAGGTGCTGTGAAGAAAACAGATAATCCTTTCGACATGATGCTGCAAGATAGACCTGGCACGGAACATCCTGCTTTTTTCAGCGTTCTAACGAATCGAGGCGAAAGACTTTCCCGTTCCGGCGCATTTGTTTTGGACACGAATGGTTACTTGGTGACTCCTCAGGGTTTTCCTTTGATGGGGGAGAATGGCCCGATCAAGGTCGCTCGTGGAAACTTTTTGGTCAAAGAGAATGGAGAAGTTTGGATCAACGGTGAGATCGGTAACGATCCTCGCAATTCTGTCGGCGCTGATAAAAATAGATTCGAAACTCCTGTTCTTTTGGATCGTATCAAGATCCGAACCGTAGAAAATCCTCGTCATTTGGATAAGGAAGGGGACTCTTTCTATAACGATACCCCTGAATCAGGCGAACCAAGACCGTTTCTTTTGGAAGAAGAACCGAACCTTCTACAAGGTTATTTAGAAGCTTCTAATGTAAGCGTTGTAACTGAAATGGTTGAAATGATCGAAGTTAACCGATCTTACGAGGCTAATCAAAAAACTGTTCAAACCCAAGATCAGATGTTGGGAAAACTTTTGAATGATGTATTGAGATAATAATCCTTTCCTCTCAATCCGAACCAATATTCTTTATCTTGCTGCACGATTTATATATTTTAAATTCTTAATCCTTTCTTATCGAAATGTGAATTAGATTTCTCCATTCTCTTTCAAGCGGCGGATTAAATTTGATACGGATCTTTCTATAAGAATTGTTTTAATTCTAGGAGGAGTATCATATGCCCCGGCAATAAATTCAGTGTCCACTTTTTCTATCCATAAGATCTGGCCATTTAATGTATCAACACATCTGACGAAGAAAGAAAGTTTCTGCGACTTATTTTCACTGGACTCCATTTCAAGTTTATCGACTAAAATCAGTCTGTCGGCTTCTAATAATTTTCCTAATTTTAATCTTTCGTGATCAGTAATTCCAGAAAGAGACAATTGAATTTCAGAAATGGCTTTATCTAATCGTGCTCTTTCCACGAGAGAAAATCCGTTATTTATCAAACGTTCTAACAGAAGGTTATATAAAGAAGACGGAATATCCTTACTTTCCATTTGAGGAGCATCCATCAGCAACGTGTAATTGTAGCTTTGTGTAGGAAAATGAGAAGCGAAATCTTTTGATTCCAAGACGTCTTTTGTAAAATCGGATTCAAATTGAGCAAAGGCACCTTCATGACCACATCACTGTCGTTTGTGCCGGAATGTTCAAATCGATCGCTGAATAAAGGTAATGTCAAACCTAGGATGATGGAAGCCCAGCCTAAAAAGTATCTATGCTCTATATTATATTTATAAATCTTAATAACTTTATTTTTTGCCGAATCAATTAACTCAAATTGAATATTGCCATAAGATCTTTGGATAAAGGGAAAAAGTCCCAGCGTCAGGATGCCAGGAAGCATCGTTAAGGTTGGGATTTGAACACGATCGACTCCTGTTGTAATTCTAATTTTGGCGTTTGCTTTCGGATCTATTTGGAACTTCTGATTTTTTCTAAAAAGATTAAATATATGATTCGAAAAATAGGGCTCCACTTGCGGAGAACCGACTTCTTTAATTACTTCTTCCTTGTCTTTCTTTTTGAACTCCAATCGGATCGGAAAGGTGTCGGGAAGTTTTTTAGATCTTCGGAAAATGGTTTTTATGCCGTAACCATCACCTTCTAAGTTTGCATGATGAAGAAAACAGGATTGGAATAGTAAAAAAACGGAAATTGTAAATACAATATTTCTAAACAGTGACTTAGAACTCATTTCAGAATACTTTTTTCTTGTGAAGCTTACGTCAATCATATTCAGGTTATGTAAGATGCGTTAGTTGTGCCTTTTTGGGAATTGATGCTGCATTGTCTTTGTGATTTAACATATAGTTCTCCTGCAGATCTGAATATGGTGCGAATCTATAATCATAAAAAAGGCTGGACGAACCGTATTATTTGAGAGAAAACCTGCGGAATGTATTCTTATTTCGTAAATCGTGAAATGCTAAATAACCTGATTCATAAATTCTCAATAGGAATAGTAGGTTATTTCGAGAAGAATTCATTTTCGCGAATAGCTAGAGACGTTCGGGTTGTGTGCGGACGAATTTTCTTTGTTTTGATTTCTTCACTAATTCTCTTTTATTCAGTAAGAGGGGTTCTGAGTGATACATACTATATAGAGTCAATTAGTTTGCCTGAGTCGGTCATCAAAAATGGATTAAGTGAGAATGAAGTTTCCGGTAGAATCATTTTGAAGCTAAGATTAATTCAATCGGAGGTTACCGCAATTGATTCCTCTGACTCCGAAGATATTCATAAACCCATTTTTCGTTTCAATGATGCTGTGGCTTCAGAAGATATTAAAGTATTTGGGATTTCTTTAAATTCTTTAAAAAAGATTATAAAACTTTTGCTAAATATTCAGGATAAGGTCATTTCCGGATCCATAGTTAGAAGAGGAAACGAATTGGAGGCAAAAATTCATTTTCCTTTTTCTACTGAAACAATTGATGTAAAAGAAAGGATTAATAATGAGGATGAGATCGGTTGTATTGACGTTCTGATCGAAAAATTATCGGAAAAGATAATGCTTAAAGAACAACCGGTAACCATTGGCTGGTATTTTTTAATTAGGAAAGACTACTTAAAAGCGAATGAAGTATATGAAAGTCGTAAGACCGATTTTGATATGATCGTTTTGAAAGGTTATATTGCTTTGGCGGAGGGCCTATATTCCGAGAGTCTCGCTTATTTTACATTGGCAGAACAGATTGATGAGGGAGTGGATTATAATTTATACTTTGGCAAAGCTTCTGCTTATATGAATTCAGAAGATTACAAAAATGCCATTGGTTATTTTGAAAAAGCTAGGCAAATTGATAATTCGGATCCTATACTTTTTGTCAACATGGGGTTGTGCTCAAAGTTAATCGGACATTTTGATCAGGCAAAAGATTATTTTATCCATGCTGCCGAGCTAAAAAATAACTATGCTACTGCGTATTATAATTTAGGTCTCTTATTTAAATCTAATAATAAAGAAGAAGCGAAAAAGTATTTCAATTTAGCTATTAAATCTAATCCAAATCACATCGAGGCTTTTAAAGAGTTAAATTTGATGTTAGATAAAAATAGCTCCCCACATCAATATTAAATAATATCTACGTTTAAAGTAAATTTATTCAGATAGAGTTTTTAATACTCAAGGTAGAGTATTTGTAATTCGTTTAGCAATATAACATTGTATATAGCTGGGAATTAAAAGCCGAAAAATATCGGCGGAACAATTCTGTCATAGACCCTAACTTCGTCTATCGTTACTTCTTGAGAACCGCCGCCTAAAGTACCGTATCCTAGAGTGATTGGGAAACCTGATGTCCAAGGTATCCGATTTGGATTGTATACCCTAGAATCTACAAGATCGTTTCCGATATACAGATTGGCCCTATTGTTTGGAAGATCCCACGTAAGAGTTACATTATACCAAACATCATTCTGATAACCTTTGCAAGGGCTGAGATTGCTGACAACCCCGGTACCTCCGTTTGTACTATAGGCTCTGATTTGGAAACATGATGGGTTATCCTGAAGTTGGAATCCTAAACCATCTCCAGCGCCAAGAATAATTCCTGAAGTGTTAAATTTGCCTTTTACCCAGGCGCTTAAGGTAAAAGATGCAGTCCCGGTTAAAATAGGTTCTCCTCCGGAACCGGAATCATGCCATGAATCTATACCATCATAAGCGTAAGCACCATTCGGTAAATTGTTATGATCTACAGTGAGGACAGGTCCTACAGTTCCGAATGCGGTTAGATGTAATGTCCCGACTCTATCGTTCGCATCCCCATCTAAGGGCCAATAATGGATCAATCCGACATTCATAGTTCCTACGATGGATTTGGCGACGGCCTCCAGGCGAGTATCCTCATCCGAGGGAAGAAGTATATTTGCAAGTAGATACGTTCCGCAATTTAGAGAACCTAAACTTATGAGTAAGAATAGGATAAGTGAATAAGAGGAGAAGTTAGGCATACTTGCGTTCTCAATTCTGACCAATAGTTATATTAATAGAAATGCAGCGCAATACTTTATCTAACAAAAGGTTGTTAGTTGCGGGTTCAAGCTTCTATAAAATTATATCACGGACTCATTTGTTCCGGAAAGAGATTCAAAGAAAGAATTTTCAAAAACAAATTTAATATACGGATATGCAACTATTTCCGACTGGTATCTTTCGGTCGGATATGCATCATAGATCTCTAATGAAAATATTAAAAATTGCGCTCGTATTTCTTATGCTGGTACCGAAGATCCTTTTGGCTCAGGAATCGGATCAAAAAGACCGCAGAAAAGAAAAACCCTTTAGTATAGGGTTCGGGTTAACCTCGAATGCAAATTTTAATTTAGAAACAATCAGCTTTAATTATAATCTCGGTGAGAACATTTCGGTAGGCTTAAATATACATAGAACGGTCCGAATGGTCGGAAATAAATTCACTGATAATTATGTGTTCATTTGTTCTGCTGGATCGTATCCGGGAGTTTCTAATTGTGAAGAATACGAGCATATAAAGAAGATGTCCTCTGATGTTTATCTTAACTATTTTCCATTCGGTGGAATATTCTTCTTAGCAGCGCATGTAGGCACTCTCCCCGATTATAATTTTAAAGTCAGTTTTGATGATACTCGTGCGCCTAGTATTTTGGCAAATAATAGTTCTTCTCTTTCCTACACCGCCGAAAGGAAGAACACAATATTCGGCGCGGCTGGTTTTGGAGTTAAATGGCAATCTTCTAATGGAGTTTTCGTAAAATTTGAATTTGGTTTTTTTCAAGTAGTTCATGCGGAAGACAAGGTCTATGTATATTCGGATGATAGAGGTTTACTTCCACAAAGCCGACCTCCGTCTCTTGTTGATACCGTTTTAGTTAAGGAAACAATGATTAAGGAGCCGGACTCTCTAAACGCTTTAATTAGTTTATCATTCGGATGTGCATTTTGAAAAATATTGTCGATTTCATAATTTCGATAAAGCCAAACATTATTACTTTCATATTACTTAGCGTTCTATTTTCTTGCAGATCGACGATTCGAAGGGGATATCTTGAACCTAAGCCGAATCCCCTCTATGAAAATCAAACGATGAAGATGTTAGAGATTGAAATCGAAGGCAGCATTGAGAGCAAGCCGTTGCTGGTTGTCAGTCTAACTTCTGATCCTTTTAACAAGGTAGAAAAATCTCAGCGAATTGAATATTACAAAGAATTGTATATTGAAAGTAAGTCGATTCGTCTAGAAATTCCCGCTCTGGCTGAATATGGAACTATAGAAATCCTGAATGATACTTGGTATCCGCTCGCTTTTTACAATCAATCTCGATTACGAATTTTGTTAGGAGTTGAGCGGGGGATACTTTGGTTGAGATATCAAACTGGCTATGAAAAACGAGAAGCTTGTATAAAAGAATCAGCCGCGAGTATTTATAAATGTCCTGCACTTTGGGAAACTGGAGGGGTAAATAAACTTATCAAAATACAGATATCGGAAGAAAGAAGAATGAATAAATTACTTACTTTTTTCAGCTATTTGAACACAGCGATCATATATTTGTATACGGGGGTTCCCGTTCCGTTATTTGGCTTCTTTGCGACGGAAAATGAAGTTAAAATGGCTGTCGAGTGATTCAAATTTGTGAATCGTAATCTCAGATAGAATATTGCCCAAAAATTAAGTTATCAGAATTATAATTACGTAGAATCCGTTAGTCACATTCTCTTTTTAATAGAAAAGTTGACTCAATTTTACAATTTCAAGATATATCAATAATATACGATTGATTTGATTTGAGGTGTATTTTGAAAAAAATGAAATTTAGTATTTTCTTTTTCGCATTATTTTTTATTCCTTTGCTTCCTGCTCATACTGCTTGGTGGGAGGTGTCAGGAAGGGTCGGCTATGGATCGTGGAATCCAATTGAAAAATCCCGATCGGAAGCGATTCAGAACTCTCCTGCCTCAGGAGAGTTGCACCATGGCTTCAGCGGAAGTGCAGGGTTGGGAAGCGGGTATTCGATTAGAACATTTTCGAATTCGGGGAAATATTCTTTTTTGATAGACTATTCTTCTGTTAAAGAAACAGCAAGTGATCGTAATGTTTTCTTATTTGCGGATTCGGCTTCGATTCGCCCGGTAAATGCAACTACAATGATGAATTTGAATCGAAATGAGTTTATATTCGAATATTCTTACTTTTGGATTCCCGCTAGATTTGGAACCGGTGTCGGTTTACGAACAATTGCAGAATCAACTAGCAGCGACCCGTCCTTTTTTGCAACAATTCCGGGAGCTGCGATTACTTTATATAAAACAAGTCAGTCGAATTTTGGACCTCAGTTATCATTATATTACCTCCAACCATTGGCTGATTGGGTCCAGTTTAGATCACGTGTAACAGTTTTTTATTTAGATCATGGAACTTATAATGAGAACTCCAGTTCGATTACAAATTTACCTGGAAGTCCAATGCCCCCGGATCCGCTTACTATTGCGAATGATCGAACAACTATCGGTTCTAAACGTAGGGGGTTCGATTTAGATTTGAGTTTTATTTTTCCCATCGAACATAATATAAATTTGTTCACTGGTTACAAGCTTACCGTTTCCGAGGTGGCGACAAACCGTCTTGCGTCTACCGGAAGGACTTTAGATGAAAGCGGAAATTTTACTAGCTTCTCCGTTACAAATGCAATCTCTGATTTAGCATTTTCTCCTTATTACTCTCATTTTGTAAGAGATACCATCCATACTATTTACTTTGGAGTGACACTTGCGGTTGGTGGAGAAGAGGGGAGAAGTAAGTGGTATAACTAGCGATTTAATTTTTATCTGGGATCAGAATAAAGAATATGAAAATAAAATCTTCTGCTCCGTTATTTGTCTTAATCTTAGCTGCGTAACTACAGCCGGAGTTACTGAAATGATTGTTTGGGACTCTGGTACGAATAAGAAAGTCGCAGATAGAATTTATGTAAGTGATGCCACGGGTGGAGAAATGACTGTCCCTTGGGGATCTCCTACAATTACAGATCGAAATTTTACGCGAGCTTTAAAGGATTCAATTGTCAATTCAGGTTTATGCGAATCTGTTACTGCAAACGTCAATGAAGATTGGACTTTAAATGCAGCAATTATGAAATTAGACAATCCCTCATTTGGAGTTATGGATTTTACCCATAAGCTTACAGTTAGATATATTTTAAGGAACAAGGGTGTATCTGTATTTAATGAAGTTATTGAAGCTCAGGGGATTGGAAAATTTTCGGACCAACGGGTTGCTCTTTATAGAGCACAAATGGCAACCGAGGCTGCAGCACAGGAGAGTATTCGAAAATTTTTGTCAGAATTGGAGAAAAAATTAAATCTAAAATCTGGCAAGTCTAAGTTTAGTAAGTGAATATGCTTTTTTATTCTGCATTTTAGATCCTTTCTAGAAAAATGAAGGCTTATTTAAGAACATTATCCTTAACCGCTTCCTTAAGGATCGATTTAACTAATTGAAAGTTCATCGTATCTATTTCGGAAGTTGGAAAGTAGAATGGCATAAAAGGCAAAAATAGCCACCCTAGCCAATTAAAAGTCTCAGCACTTCTCCGATAACTTTTTAGCGATTTTCCATTTTTATCTTTGAAAGTGAAATCGATAATTACATTAGTTGAGAATTCAGATGGAAGAAAAAGAAGCGTGAAGCCCGAGATAACATTCAATCCACCATGCGGATATTTTTTATTTGTATATATAACATCGCAATATAAGTCGGCTAAATTAGAGTGGTCGTTAGCATCGATCACGACATAACCAACCTTTACGATACTGTCTTTTATCATCTTTTCCTTTTCCTTTCGATAATTCAAAACAGGAGTTTCTTCGACATCGTCGTCGAAAAATTTATAAAGAACATTCACACCAATTGTCTTTCGGGAAAAAGGTGAGATGGCTTTATCCGAAATTTTTTCAAAATTATCCGGATAAAAAACAAATGTGGCGCAGTTTAAATTGATTGAGAAGATGACTAAGGTTAATTGAAAATATTTACACATAATAAACGAAGAGGCCCTAGGATGCATTATTTTCAAGTAAAACGTTAGACTCAATTATAATAAATGGAAAAGATTGAATATAGAAATGATTTTATATTTCGAGATAGATCATCTAACTACCATCGGTTTTTAGATATTTAAACGAGCAGCGGAGAAAATTAATTAAGCCTATGTATGTTAAAAGAATCGTATTTCCAATTCTTATTATTTTCTTGCTTTCGAGCCATCTTTTTGCTGGTGGATCCCAAAATTCTGCACAGCAGGAATGTTTTCAAAATTTCATCCGAGCTTGCAATTCAGGTTTCGATTGTGCTTGGGATACTGTGGAGAGTGCATTTAAGCAGGATCTTTCTGCTCTTGGAAAATTCGATGAATTTCGCCTCGAAAGATGTGTCTCAGATAATATTCATAAACGTTTTTGGCTTTCAGCTTATATCCATAGTAACCCGACTACCTTTAAGGAACCGGAACGTTCCCAACGATTTACTCTTAATCTCACACGAAAGGTCATCGGAACATGTGAGCGAAACAAGATACAATGCAAGTTGCAGGAGTTACATTTTATCGCAGCCGTCAACGCATCAAAGCTTGGAAACAGCTATCTTGCTTCTTATCACAAGGAAAGGGCAATCCAAGTTGCGAATACCTCCTGCACATACTTCGGGGCAAAGGGGCAGGAGGAGGCTGACATCTTTCAATCAATCAAGACCAAATCAGCTTTGAATTTTACTAAGTGCCCTCAATGATTCGCCGATCATTATCTTGGATTTGAATAACACATTTGAAAAGAAATAATAATCTTCTGCTCCGTTATTTGTCTTAATCTTAGCTGCGTAACTACAGACTGCTATCGATATTTTAGGACGAATGGAAAGATCGATTCTTGCGACTAAAAAACAAACAATATAAGTAACTGTGGAGTAGCAGTAACCTATAACCTTCCTCCCTGATCCCATAAGATTAGCGAAGCTACAAGTAACGTAAAATATCCAAAACTACTTTTCAGATATTTTTCATTCATTCTGGACGAAAGTTTCAGTCCCAAAAACATTCCTGCAATTCCTAAGGCACAAATGATTAAAAGTAAGGGGCAATATTCAGTTTGTTCAGATCTAAAACTGATTGCGAATCCAAAAAGAGAATTTCCGGCAATTATAGCAAGGGAAGTAGCCGCGGCCTGTCTTACTGAAAATTTAAGTAAAATTACAAGGGCCGGAATGATAAGAAAACCTCCTCCTGCCCCCACGAAACCTGTGATCGTTCCCACTATGAGCCCAGTAAGACCAATACCGAATAAGTTAGACGGTGTTGAGTATAATTTTAATGATTCCGTTTGGAAAGAATTGTTTGAGCGGATCATAGCCCAGGAGCTGGAGGCCATTATGATCGAAAAAATGATCATAATAAGTAAAGGTTTTGTAAGTGTAATGGTTGAGCTCGAAATTAAAATGTCTGGAAGCGAGGGCAGAAGCAAATATCTCGCAATATAAATGCCTAGAAAGCTTGGCCCTGCGAAATACATCCCTACCTTTATGTTTGTATCTCTTTTTTTTAGCTGGATGGCTGCACCGACTAAGGCCGCTATTCCGACTACGAAGAGCGAGTTTGTGGTAGCAAAGATCGCATCTTGTCCGAAAAAATAAAAAAGAATGGGAACTGTTAGAATAGAACCTCCTGCACCGATTAGCCCCAGTAAAGTTCCCATTATGAAGGAAGAAATGTATCCCAAGATTAACATTTTAGTTTATTCTAATTTACTTTTCAAATTTGTTTTTTTGTCCAGAAACCAGAACAGTAACATTCCAAAAATTATGCTGACAAAAACGACAAGAGGTCTCATTTCAAAACTTGCAAGCGAAGTAACTGAAACTGTCGGACAATAACCGCCTAATCCCCAGCCAATCCCGAAAATCAAACTTCCGATAACGAGAGCGGGAGTGATTTCTTGGCGAGTCGGAATAAACCAATCTTTTGAGAACATTGGAGTTTTTCTTTTTCGTATTAATTTATACGTAATGAAGTGAACTCCAACAGCCCCGGCCATAGTGAAAAGAAGGGCAGGGTTCCATTTCCCGAAAACATCTAGAAAACCTATTATATTAGCAGGTTGTAAAATTCCAGATACACCTAAGCCGATGGCGAATAGTAAACCTACAATCAGTGCTCCAATATTATACTTCATATAAGTAGCCCTGTTTTTCTAAGTAAGACGACCGCAGCCATTCCTGCAGCCATGAACACGATTGTAGCGACAATAGATCTTGGAGAAACTCTACTTACTCCACAAACCCCGTGTCCGCTCGTGCATCCCCCTCCTAACATCGCGCCAAACCCAACAAGTATTCCGGCAAGCGAGCCGATCCATGCTTTTGTTTGTAGCTCAACTGTTAAAAGTTCCGGTGCTGTTGCTTGTAAAGAAAGTCCACCTAGTAGAAGCCCGACTATAAAATACCATCTCCAAGCTATATCACCTTTGATAGGAACAAGCACGCCGTATACGATGCTGCTAACCCCGGTAACTCTTCCATTCCATAAAAGCATCAAAGAAACAGCGATACCAATCACCACTCCGCCGACGAGCCCCATTATCCATTCTGTTGCCATTCTTCTTACTCCTTAGGCAGGTATTTCTCATTCCAGTTCATCATCCCTCCCGCCATATTGGATGTGAATTTATAACCTAAACGAATACTTTCTTCTGTGGCTTGTCTGGAACGTTTACCACTTCGACATACAAAGATGATCTCTTCGAAACGGTCACCGGCTTCTAGAAACTTAGTTAACTCGGAGCCCAACGTTAAGAGTTGGGAAGTGCGAATATGCCCTAAGTGTCCGTGGAATTCTTCCGGAGAACGTACATCTATAATTTTAACTTTTCCAATTTTCTTATATACCTCCTCATTTAAAACAGTAGGAATTCCTGATATACTACGAGGACTCATCGTTCTCACGATTTCCAAATTACCACATCCGTTATTTGCCGGCAGGGCCAAATGCATTTTTTTAGGAGTTGTAAGTTGTAGTTCTTCCATGATCTTCTTGAAGTCTTCTTTAGAACGATTTCCTCCGATTCTGGGATTTAATTTTTTTTCCAAAGAGATTGTGCTGCTTGTGAAACCTTGGTAATCGTGAGCAGGATAAACTTGAGTTTCATCCGGAAGAGAGAATAACTTTTGAGTAATGCTATCATATAACTTAGTGGCAGATCCTTCTTGGAAGTCGGTTCTACCCGTGCTGCGGATCAGTAAAGAATCCCCTGTAAAAATCATTCCTTCGAATTGAAAACTCATGCATGCGTTTGTGTGTCCCGGTGTAGCAATTGTTTTGATTTCTTTATTTCCAAGCGGAAGTATACGGCCATCTACGAGTAGAATATCTACACAATCTATTTCGGCCAACGCACTTACGGCTGTTTGTGCCATCGTGTTTTTGCGGATTTCGGCCGCTCCGGTAATATGATCCGCATGAATATGTGTCTCTAAAATGTACATTAGATACAAACCGAGTTCACGAATCAGTTTTAGATCTCTATGTACCGTTTCCCATACTGGGTCGATGATGGCAGCCTCTTTCGTTTCCGAATCTGCAATCAAATAAGTGTAAGTGGAAGATTGAGGTTCGAAAAGTTGATAAAAAAGAATATCTTTCATTTTTTAAATTTTACCTCCGTAACGTGCATATACATCAATATACGATGTATTTATTTCTCGACCTTGTATAATTCTGCAGTTGTTTGGAAAAAATTTTTCCGAGGTAGTTTTTTTTTATGAATTTGCAGAATTATACAAGCGATGGATCTTTTTAGATCAGTCAATTAAACAAATAAGAGTTATCACATGAGAACAAAAGAACGAGATAAACTTCACAAAGATGGGCTAATAAATTTCTCGATAGCATTTACTGCTGCGGGTTTTTTATGGGGGTTTCTATATTTTATATTAGGTTTTGCGCAATCTGCAATTATTCCAGGGGGATATGCTCTCTTAAGTTTATTGAGTTTGTTTTTTGTTTTTGTTACAGGAAAGTATTTGGCTTTTAGATTTCTCCAATTTCTTTTTATCTTAATACTTCCTGTACTTTTGCAATTAAGCTTAGGAGGTTTTGAAAATTCCGGAGCGGTTATCATTTGGGCGATACTCTGTCCACTTGGAGCACTTTCTTTTGCTCCGATCCGGCAAGGTTTGGTCTGGTTTGGATTATTTTTGATCGTCTTGATCTTAACAGGATTAGCGGAATTTTATCTTCCTCTACCAATGCCAAGGGTGGAGCGTAATTTACAGATATTATTTTTTGTTATCAATATTGTCGGTGCAGGAACGCTGACTTTTTTCAGCTTATACTATTTTATTTCTAAAAACAAACAAGAGCATGATCGAGCAGAGAACCTTTTGTTGAATATTTTGCCTGAGCCTATTGCTGAAAGATTAAAACGAAATCCTTCTACCATCGCCGATGGTTATCAAATGGTTTCTATATTATTTGCAGATATAGAAAACTTCACTGTGATTTCTCAAAAAGTATCTCCTGAAACTTTGGTACATTTTCTGAATGATGTGTTTTCTCATTTTGACCTTCTTGCCGAAAAATATGGAATGGAAAAAATTAAAACGATCGGAGACGCTTATATGGCGGTTTCTGGAATTCCCATATGGCATGAAGAACATGCAGAGAATGCGATGAGAATGGCGATCGAAATGCAAAAATTTGTAAAAACTTTGAGGGATCCTTCTGGAAATCCTTTAAGAATGCGTATCGGTATACATTCCGGACCGGTTGTTGCCGGTGTAATCGGGAAGAAAAAATTCGCATATGATCTTTGGGGTGACGCGGTAAATACCGCTAGTAGATTAGAATCCCACGGAGTACCAGGTCGAATCCAAATCTCTGAAACAACTTACGATCTATTAAACGATACTTCTCAGATCGAAATTAGAAGATTAGTCGACGTAAAAGGTAAGGGGCAGATGAGAACTTATCTAAGCCGCGAATAGGATCGTATTTAGCCGAAATGATTAAGCTTCTGCGTAACTTGCAGGAACTTCGATAAACGATTTCAGATATCTAGTATTTCTAAATATTTCAGAAGGAGGTAATCCGAATGTGGAACGAAAGGTTCGTGTAAAATGAGCTGAATCGAAAAATCCTGCACGATGTGCTGCTTCTGTATGACTCATTCCATGTAGAAGCGAATAAACCGTTAATTTAAGCCTAAACCAATTGCGAAAGGAATGAAATGGAATGCCGATCTCTTTTTTAAATTGGTGCTCCAAGTTCGAAACCGACATACCCGCAAATTCCGCAAGATCTTTTGCAGAATGATCTTCATGTGGCATTGTGGTGATCAATTCAACGATCTTTTGGATACGATGATCTATCATTCTGGATCCATTTTCCGATACCGGAGGAATCTGATTTAATAATTCCAATAAGGCTTCTTCCGAATCGGAATCAAAGGATAAAATTTTATTGATCGTGCTAAATAGTTCTTCTTCTTCCCTTAAAGAAATAAAGATACCTTCGTTTTCACTTTCGAGATTCGATGCTCTTAAAGATTCATAATTAGGACTGCTTAAATCCATAAAGAGTAATACACAAAATTTTCCGGAAAACCGGATAGAATGATCCACCATCGGAGGGATGAGTACTGAACGGAAACTAATCCAATCAGTATCATTCAGAGAAATTTGGAATTCTTCGTCCAAGCTAATACAAACTGTTGCCGCTGCTCTTCGGCGAAGGGTTAGATCAGGAAGCGAACCCGCGAACAAACAACGACTCCCCCAGATACAAATTTTTTCCTGTCGAACGAGTGGATGAGAATTAATTTCCATAACAAGAGCCTGTAAAGTTTTTACCCAAGGTTGCAGAATTATACAAGGAGCTTTCATCATCCGCAAATATAATCATCTTGTCACTGAGAATTTATTCTGCCCGGCATATTGGGTAGAAGGCTGGAAAGAATATACTACTCTACAATAGGATCTACACTTATATGATAAAACAGGCTTTTGAATCTAAAACGGAAAACCCAAACAAAATGTTATGGGAAAAAGGTGATTTTACTGAGATTGCGTCCATGATGCGCAGGTCAGGACAAGAACTTGTAACTCACTTGGGAATAATATCTCCTTTAAAAATTTTAGATCTTGGATGTGGAGACGGAACCACTGCAATCCCACTTGCTAAAACTGGTTCAGAGGTGATAGGGATCGATATTGCAAAAAATTTAGTGGAAGCAGGAAATAAACGAGCGGCCGAAGAAGGTCTTTTCAATTTAAAGTTCCAAGAAGGAGATGCATGTAATTTACAAGAAGTCCCGGATCATTCTTTCGATCTCACTCTTTCCGTCTTTGGGGCTATGTTTGCTCCAAAACCATATGATGTTGCAAGAGAGATGGTCCGAGTTACAAAACCGGGAGGTCGTATAGTGATGGGGAATTGGATTCCCAATGATCCTACTTCATTCGTTTCCCAGTTATTAGGAATCAGCGCATCTTTTTCTCCTCCTCCGCCGGAAGGATTTATAAGTCCAATGACTTGGGGGATGAAGGCTTATGTTCTAGATTATTTTGTGAAGGCCGGAGTAAAAACGGAAAAAATATCCTTACTCAAAGATACGTATAATTTTATTTCACCGGATAAAACTCCCGAAGATTTAATCGATTCTCTAAGAAAATTTTATGGTCCTACAATGAATGCCTTTGCGGCGGCCGAAAAAATCGGAAAAGTTCAGGAACTGAGAGCGAAACTTATAGAGCTTGCAAATTTGCAGAATCAAAGTGACGGCACGGGAATTTCAATCCCTGCCACTTTTTTGAGAGTTACTGTGGATCTCTAATAAGAATATTAAATAATCCGTATGCTTAAATAAAAAAGCCGACTCATTCGAGCCGGCTTTTTTTTATTAATCGTCTTACGGGTAAAATTTCACCCGGCAGCCGATATTATCGATTCTGAACCGTTACATTCTCGGTCTTTACGTAAGAAGTATCATACCACCACGCGCGAACTTCCATAGGACGATCCGCTTTATCGGGTGCTATATTAAAATCTAATGAGAAGTTAGTGTATTGGCCCGGGCCCACGAATTCATTTCTGTAAACGTCCCTTCTTGCCAATACATCTTGGCCATCATACACGTCTATGGTTACAATCTTATCGTTATTCGCGTTAGTAACATCTACTAACATGCGGAATACGGCTCGTTTGTTACCGGTTCCCCAACGACCTCTGTCATAAGGACCATAGATAATATGATCTGCCCAATGATCAGCTGTAGTCACCACCCAAGCATCACCTTCTGCGAATCCTGTGCGGTGAGAAAGATTTTTTGCCTTATATACTAAAGGTAATTCTCCGCTCAATGGAGAAGAACAACAAAGTAGTGCGGCTCCACCTCCGTCTCTTTGTGCAACACCGGCTACGTATTCGGTATCAGCACATTGGCCTTTGTAAGAACCAGGCGCCCAGTCTCCTCCACGTTGGGAAGAACGGCTATCTCCTCTGTCGAACCAAATGGTGCGACAAGAATTTGCAAGAGGAACCTTACTATGTGCACAAAGGATACCACTTGTTCCCCAAGAGTGTTTGGTCGCTCCGGCAACATAGTAGTCATTAGGACATTCGTATTTAGTAAATCCGCCTGCCCAATCTCCTGTGCCATGGTAACGAGTAGTGGTTTCATACACTGCTTGCACGTTAGTCGCGCGGTCCGCATGCCAAAGTTTTCCGTATTTTGTATCACTACAAAGTGCTCTTTGGTCGCGGCTCAAACCTAATAGACGTTCTCCATCCGGACAGGTTCCTTTGTTTGCACCTGATAACCAATCGTTATCGATCGTGCTTACGTTATCATCTACACCATTAAAACCGATCTTGGTCAAATGATCTACATACGCAACAGATCCAGTCTTACCATTGGAAGCAAGAAGGCGATCCATATGTTCATCTCGCCAGTTGCCTCTTTTTGTTTGAGACCAATCAGAAGTTACTAGTCCCCATTCGTCTTCTCCGTTTAGAGGCCAGAACGCGAAATCTAGATCCTTCTCAATTAGATAATCCACAAGTCTTTTGAGCCATTCTCTATCCGCAGGATTTGTTTCTCCTGGAGAAGCTCCGAATTCACTTACCCAAACTGGTGCAGTAGTGACTGCATCCGGATCAGTTACATAACCCCATTCGTCAGTGATAGTGTTACGGAAAGTATTTAAATCCATATCCTTGTATTTGATATTTCCGCCGGATGTAGCATCGTCACCGTTATGTTTTGGTCCGATAAATCCGTAGTTATGAGCTGCATAAACCAGCTTATTTACATTGCGGATATGAACTTGAAGATCACGAACAGGTTTTAAGTGAGGACGTTCTCCTGAACCTAAAATTGGGATCGCACCCCACCAATTGATACCTTCTACAACGATAACCATATCCGGGTTTGCACGTAAGATATCATTTCCTGCTTCTCCTGCAGCCTTACGCCAATCGTCTATATTATTCCAACCCCAGTTCGGGCTATTCGGAAGATGTGTATCGTTAAAACGTTGGGTGCGCACTTCGTTTCTAAGATCCGCAGCAGCAACTAACTTATTATTCTTATAACGATTTACTAAGAAGACCCAATCCGCTTTCCACATTTCTGGAGTTTGGTTATAAGCGAAGGAAGATCCCGTATGATACCATTGGCCATTATAGTCGAATCCACAACACCATTCGGAGAAGGTAGTGTGATTATTTAAAACCACTACGATTCCGGCAGCAGTGAGAGCGGCAACAGTCTCGTCATAGATCTGTAAGGCCGTCTTTCCGAAAAATTGTGGGTTAGCCGCCACATATTCGTTCGGAACGATATTCGCGTCGTGCAGCATTAGATTGGAAAAAGGCAAACGAACCGAGTTAAAGCCCCATTCCTGAATCAAAGAAATAATATGAGAGATAGGTTGTTTGTCCAAGCCTCCCACTACTTGGCGAGTATCACTTGCTCCATACCAGTTCACCGCTTTCAATTTGAAACGGTTATTATTCGAATCCACGATATATCTTCCGTTCGTGCTCAGAGGAACAACCGGGGGAGTGGTCGTCACTAAGAAAGCTCGTACGGTGTTGTACGTGGACTTTGCTGATTTTGGAAGCGAGAACGGTAAATACGCTTGGTCTGTTTCAGGGGAACAACTTGCCAATATAGCAAAGACCACCGATACAGAACAAAAAATTTTCATTTTCCTTCTGTTAAACATTTTGAATTCTCTCCATTGAATTCCCAATCAATCACGGATAGTTTTTATATGTGTGGAGATATTTAACGGGACCTACTTATAAATCGTTTATTTTTCCCCAAGATTCTTTCTTGGTTCTGAAGTTTTTTCTTTTTAAAGCGTTCGTTATAATAAAAATATTGAACGAACAGTCCATATATTTAAAGTGTAGAACTTACAAAATGTTTATTATATTATAAATATTTAATATATTTTGGGGCGCCTCCTCGCGACTCGTATAGAGGTGTGACGAATATTCGTCGAACGCTCGGATCGGGCTATCCGCTTGTATCTGCGCCTCACCACTTGTGTTGCGGCGCGGTATACCGCTACTATCCCTGGCGCGTTGTAGATTCACAAAGGATCTGTACCTTTCCTTCTGTCATATTTTGGCTATAATATGCATACGCATCCTGTATCCTATCCAAAGGAAATTGGCGTTGGATCTTGGGTCGAAAGATCCCGTTTACATTTCGGATAACTTCTCTGGATAATAGGAATCTAGAGGCAAGGGAGAGTGAATTGATATAATATTCCGTTTCGAAGAATTGTATTTTCCAACCGTTAAATAGTTTCTGGGGTTGGAATAACATTGGTCCGGTATTAAAATAACCGTACATGCATAGGGTAGATCCTTGGGGCATAGAACGTATCAATGTTAAGGGCATTTCTCCTCCGATACAATCGAAACCGTATGTACAATTGACTTCTTTACAAAGTTTTGTGAGTTGTTTTTCGAAGTCCGGATCGGATTGGTTTAATACGTAAGACGCGCCTTCTTCTTTACAGATCTCTTTTTGTTCTTCTCTGCGTACGATAGCTATACTCTTTAATCCGTATCTACTAGCCGCTCTCATCGTCATTCTGGCAACTGCACCTGCAGCTGCAGTGATAAAGAAATATTGTGAACCGGAAGCCTTGGCCCATTTTGCCATTCCGATACCGGTGATAGGATTTGCTACAGAAGATGCCGCTTCTTGAAATTCCACATCCTTAGGTAGTACAATTAATTTTAATGCATCAGCTAATACGTATTCTGCGAAAAGACCGTTCTTCGTATAAAAGGCGACTCTTTTCCCGAGTCTCATCCTCCCAATAATTCCACCTCCGCTCGCAACGACTGTTCCTGCTCCTTCGAATCCTACTCCTCTTGGATAAGGGTAATTCAAGGTAGAACTATACACTCCCTTGATATGATATAGATCGTTGGGATTCATGGAGCCCCGGTTGACTTTTATGAGAACTTGGCCTGGTCCAGGCTTAGGAAGATCTAGTTGGGTTAATTCTAAAACTTTTAAGATTTCTTTTGGGTCCGAGATATTATTTTCAGACAAGGGGGCGATCTGTCTGACTGCGTTCATTTTGTTAGGAAGGTTATTTTTCATGGATTCATTTTTCCAAAGTTTAATTATTTCTGGGAAACAAGTATAAGATTTCCGTCAGGATCTTTGAACATTATGGTATTATTATATTCTTCCGTTAATATTCCTCCATCTTGGAGTATTTTGTTTGCTGCTGATCGTAAATCGGAAGTTAAAAATCCCACCGCAATTTTTCCAGCATCGGATTTCTCTAATGGACCCTTCTCGCTAAAATTATTATAGGTGAAAATCTCTACAGTAGGCCCCCCTTCGTCATATCCGGGGAGGGGAAGATGGCGGCCTTTGATCTCTATTCCTTGGATTCCAGTTAACTTTTCTATAAAGTCTCCCTTATAATCTCTTTCAAATCCTGTAGAAGAAGTTTCGAATATCTTACTATAAAAAGAAAGAGTTTTGGTCCAATCTTTGGTATTGATATTCACATGAAGGAATCGGATTTTGTCGATTGCAGGCGGATCCAATTTGAAATGAGTCCTTACCAATGAATTTAGACTTCGAAAGATAGTGCTTGGGCTAAGAGGAGTAGGAAATGGAATATGAATTTCGATTATATTTCCATCCGGATCTCTTCCATAGATTGCAGGAACTTTTTGCAAGTCCTCAAAAACACTGTCGATACTTCCTCCATTCTTTAGAAATGTTTGGATAAGCCCTGGAACATTATCCGTTTCGAAACAGATATGAGCGTAACCCAGATCGTTTGCAGCAGATGTTCCGTGATTAGATTTCTCAGATTTTAATATCGTAAATATTGGCCCTTCTTCTTGGTAATCAGGAGTTCTGAGACTAATGACAGAAGAGAGCGGATCTCCGAGGGCCCAGTCAGACTTCTTCTCTGTTTCTTTAGCTTTGAATACATTCGTGTAAAAATCAGAAAGACGTTTCGGATCTGGGCTCCTGAAAATTACGGTCTCAAACGAAAATTCCGAATTTGGGATTCTTTTGTATTCATGGGGAGAAGGAGTTAAAATCCACCAGATTATAATGAAAAAAAGTATGGAGAATAGAACGATCAGAAACTTCTTCATATATTCGGAAGGATAGCATAATCATTCTCTCCTGCGCTTGAACGAATCCGGTATTGATAAAAAAGTTTTCTACTTTGAGCAAGAGGTCTCTTTTTTTACGATGTTTAGCCTAAAAGAGGAGTTTTGTTAAGTTAATTCGAAGATTCTGAATTGTTTGGGAGTTCGTCCTGTAATCCGTTTGAATTCGGCGTTAAACGCAGCCTTGGAGCCAAATCCGGATTCATAAGCAATTTCTAAAATATTCCATTCGGATTTTTCTTTTAGAAGATGGATTGAATGTTGTATTCTATAATAGGATAATAGTCTCGGGAATGTCGTGTTTAATTGAGTATTACATATTTCTGAAAGTTGGTGAGGATTTAACTCCAACCTCGTAGCAAGAGTCGCTAAGGAAAGATTCTCTTCCTTGAATATCATTTCTTGTGTAAATAATCTTTCGATTTCTCCCAATATCTGATTTACATTCGTATTATGGATCTTGCTTCTGATGTATTTAGAAGTTTTTCCGTCCGATGGTTGGGATTTTTCTGGCTTCAGAGAAAATTCAGATAACCGATCCACTGCAGTCTTCATTTCGATTTCTAATATTTTTCTTCTTGAATCTATACTTTTGTATCGCTCGTAGATACTCGCCGCAAAAAATATAACTTCCAAAGGAAGTGCCCAAACCGGTAAATAAAAGTAAATAGGATTAGGCTGAAGTACTCGCGTGATCCATAATATGTATACGAATGCTGCCGAATAAAAAGTACCCCAAGTGATAACGAATGTTAAAAGATGTTTTTGTCCCTGAATCAACATTCTAATCGTAACGATCAAAAAAGCTGGGATCCAAATCATATAAATAAGGGAGAATACTCCGGAAAATAATTGGTTCCAATCCGAAAGAGCGGCAGCTATTGAGCTTAGAGCAGCAAAAATAAGTATGGCGATCGCGATTTTATCAAAACGAGGAAAGGTGGATCTCAAGTCCACAAATTCTCTAAAGAATGCAACTCCGAAGAATAAGGTGAGTGCCTGACTGAAGAAGAATCCATGATTGAGCCAATAAGGAGTTTCTGACAAGAGAATCCTAGGTGCGGAAGAATACATTAGGCTAAAGTTCATTGTTATAAAAAATATATAACCTCCGTACCAAAGATAGATTTGGTCTTTGAGGGTAAAAAAGAAAAATAAAGAAAACAAACATATCGCGAGCATGAACCCCGCATAAAAGGAGGTGTACATGGTGCGATCATTGGTTTTGTTTATGGCTTCTTCTTCGGATAAGATAAAGAAAGGAATACGAACTAATGAACGAGTATTGATCCGTACTAATATTTCTTTGTTTCGAAGAAGTGGAATACTCGGATAATCCAACCAAGCAACTTTCCATTTGCTTCTTTCTAAAACTGCTCCTGCCTGACCATACAGGTTCCAATTACCAGCATCTGTTTCTAAGAAGAAGTCAATATTGGTAAGAGTAGCCCATTCTAAGACCATATAACATTTTTTTTCCGCAGCAAATGGTTTACTCTGCAGTTTGATCCAAATAGTACGATCGGTATATCCAAGATCAATATATGGCTGGTTTAGATCCTCAAAAGTTTGCGAAAACGCGAGATTCGGATCTCTTTCTCCGCTAAGAGTTGTTCGAATCTGTAAGGTCTCAAAGCTACAATCTGCTTCCTTCTCCGCTTGGTTTGAAGACTTACAAGCGCTTATCGAAAGAAGCAGGATCAATAAACATGCTTTATAATTGGATCTACACATTCACGGCGAGTTCTTTCAGATATCTAAAAGATGGCAATTCTTATTGGAAATAAATGTCCAGAATTATAACCACAGACGACGGATGACGTTTTATGCCTATTATATTGTCCCGAATATGGAAGTTTTACCACAGAACGCTTGGCCAATCATTTCTTCGGCTCCTACAGATCTTCAGTATTTTTGGTACCAATTCCCTTTTGCAGTTCCAGGGCTCACTACCTTTGTTGTAGGTTTTTTGTTATTTGTCGCAGGTATGATAAGAGCTCGAAAAGAAGGTTCTCAAGCTCTTTTAATTAGTTTTGCAATTAGCTGCCTTGCCTTCGGAACTCTTGGGCTTCTTTTGGGACTAAGAGCGGTTATTTTGGATAAGAGTTTTTTATTATCCGTTAATACGCTCTTGTACCCGATCGTTCTTTTATTCACTCCTATGAGTGCTCATATTCTACATCATATCCTAGAAAAAAAATATAAGATCCTTTCTTGGATGAACTGGTTGAATTGGGGAGCAGTCGTATTTGCATTGTCCGGCATCGTTTTAAATCGGGCCTTTACTGGAGATTTTATACATTATCCGTTCGGAAAATATCCTGTATCCACTTTCTTCTTAAAACCTTGGGGAATCATAGGAGTATCTACTTACTTTCTCATTGGTGTTCCATGTATTCTTCATTTTCTAAAATACAATTCTTTAAAGAATAAAAAAACACTTGTACTCGGACAAAACCTCCTTATCATTCTGGCTGCATCCAATCTACCTAGTTTCATAGGGATCCCTTTCTTTCCGGGGGGTAATTTTTCTTTTATTCCTATGCTTATTCTTGCATACGGAGTATTTCGATCAGACTTTCTGAACTTAAGTGATTTCTTATTTAATAAAAATGCTTTATTCTATTTTTTGAATGCGATAATCGCACTCTTATTTTTGGGAATATCAGGAGCATTTGTTTATCTTATTTCTCCAGATGAACTTGCTAAATCCCCGAACATACAATGGCTTTTTATTCCATTGATCTCTACTTTGGCGGTTTTCTGGTTAGGGATCATTGTTGGAGGAACAAACCCTGCTTCCCCTCTAAATCAGATCGCGGCATTTTCCCTTTATATCTATGGAGCACAGTTGATCTCTGTGCTTTCTATCAATATAATTTCGGATCCTATAATAGGTCTTAGAGTCACTCAAGTCTGCTATATGATCTTTTTTCTTGCACCTTCTATTCATATACGTTTTGCGTATCTTGCCTTAAAGAAACCGTTGCCAAAATATTTTCCTATCTTCGATGCGCTTGTGTTTTTATTAAGTGTAGCCGCACTCTCGCCTTGGTTGTTCGTGGGATATTACGAATTCGCTTGGGGAAGGATACTTGCATCCGGACCGGTTGTACAAGGATTTGGAGTAGTCGGTTTTATCGGGATCCTGGCGGTTTTGTCGGAATGGTTCTCCGCATTCAGGAAAAAAGAATCCGATTTTTTAGGAAACTTGGCGGTTCTATTCTTAATTGTAGGAAGTATTATGCTTCTTTTAAATTTGCCCGCAACACAAGGATTTCCTATTTATCCACTTGGAAATTTAAGTATTATTCCGACTGGAATATTAGCCTACGGAGTTCTGCGGAATTCTACAAGACTGGAAGCTCAACAGGCTTTTAGGATAAGTCACAGGATCTCTTTATTATCCCTTTCCTTGATCCCGTTATTTTCATTTCTTCTTTTTCCTTTTTTGTCTAAAAGTAGTCCGATAGATTCAAGAATACTTTATATTCTTTTAATATGTTTTCCAATCCTTCTTCTGGGATATCAACTCGCCTTCTTTTTGACGAGACCAATTTCGTCTGAACTGGATGTTTTATTACATAGATTGGATCGGGCAAGAGAAGAGGCTGAAAATTCTAAAAACGAAGCAGAAGTGCTGACCGAACTTGCGAAGAAGATCAATTCAACGAGCGATCTGACCGAAATTTTACAATTTGTTAAGGATCATATTTCTTTAAGATTCGGAGAAGATTCCATACTCGCTCTATTTACGATCAATGATGCTCAGCAATCATTGGTATTGTATCACCTTACTTCAAACGCGGATTCGGATATTAAGGATAAGATAGCGGATCTTAAGATTCCATTAGCGTTAGAAGGAGGAGTTCTTGCAAGGACCTCGAAAAAACAAAAGCCGATCTATTTGGCGGAAATTAAACCTGAGTGGCTGGACGCTTCTCCGTATGATGCGATACTAGTTCGAACTTTTAATTTGGAATCTGTTCTTCATGTTCCTCTGATCGTACAAGGAAAAACGCTTGGAGTTCTTTCTGTAACCTGGTCAAAAGTCCAATTTTTAGCTCAGAAAGATCTAAAGGAGATCGCGTCTTTGGGAGATCAGATCGCAGGCGCAGTTCAAAACGCGATTCTATTACAGGAAACAAAAGATTCTGCGGAAGAGATAGAAGAGTTGAATCGATTCGCAAGAATTCTGAATTCTTCTTTGGATCTTGATCAAGTCTTTCAGTCAGCATTCGATTATATCGTCGATCATAGTACTGTTGATACTATATGGTTATTGCTAAAGGATAAGGAAAACGGAGTGTTAAGGACTTACTCCGGCAATTCCGCAATGCCTGGACTTACCGAAAAGGAAATGCAATATTTTCGTGATCTGGAAATTCCTTTGAATGAAACGGGAGGAAGTATCTATCATACTTATTCGGAAAAAGTTCCATTATATATAGATGATATACGATCGGAACAAGGTTTTACGAATTTACTCAATGGAAGTATGGTGAACTTTTCTAAAATCGATCTCAGGATCGCAAAAAATTGCCATCTGTATTCTATGTTCCAAATTCCTCTCATATTAAACCATGAGGTGATAGGTATTCTTAATCTAACCGCTTTCGAAAAGAAGATAGGTTTAAGCGTTAAGGCTAGGGAGAAGATAATGCGGATCTGCGAACAGATTACTACTGCATTGCATAATGCGTCCTTATACGACCAGATCAAAAATCTTTTTACGGAAGCGGAGACTTCTCGTGAAAAAGCGGATTCATTACTTCTGAATATTCTTCCTTCGGAGATTGCTGAGGAATTAAAGGAAAAAGGAGAAGTGCGACCTATCTTGTACGAATCCGCAACTATCCTATTTACCGATTTTAAAGGATTTACACAAATTGCAGAGACACTTTCTCCATCTGATCTGATCCGAGAATTGGATAGTTGTTTTACTCAATTCGATGAGATAGTACATCGTTATAAATTAGAAAAATTGAAAACGATCGGGGATTCCTATATGTGCGTGGGTGGGATCCCTGCAAAAAATAGAACTCACGCGATCGATGCTTGTTTGGCCGCTTTGGAATTGCAGGCGTTCATGAATCAAATGCAATCGATTAAGAAACAATTGGGATTACCATATTGGCAGATGAGGATAGGTATTCATACGGGTCCGGTCATCGGAGGAGTGATCGGAAAGAAAAAATTCGCATTCGATGTATGGGGAGATGCGGTTAATACAGCCTCACGTTTGGAGTCCGGAGGAGAAGTGGGTAAGGTCAATATTTCCCAGAATACTTTCGAATTAGTAGACGATTTTTTTAAGACGGAATATAGAGGGACAGTACCG
Source organism: Leptospira neocaledonica (assembly GCF_002812205.1). Taxonomy (NCBI): domain Bacteria; kingdom Pseudomonadati; phylum Spirochaetota; class Leptospiria; order Leptospirales; family Leptospiraceae; genus Leptospira; species Leptospira neocaledonica. The sequence continues at coordinate 55,241 of NZ_NPEA01000011.1, read as the reverse complement.
GTTAAGAACAAGGGTTATATGGCCATGTATTTCTTAGAGGGGCTTAGGGAAGAATATTCTTTAACGGATGGAAAAGTCCCTAATAGAGTGTTTCACGAAAAATATCATTCGTTCTATTAATCGAATAATCGGCTGATTTTGCTTTTACAGTCTCAGCCTAATTTTCCTTAGTTTTGTTTCAATCCGGCCTTTACATAATTCCGGATATGAGAACCTACACTTTTCATATGCTCCGTAATTGTAGAATCAAGATCTCCCAATGACTTTTGATTGATCTCGGGTAAAAGTTTTCCTTCTGAAAAACCTTTTAGCAGGTTCGATTCATCTATTAGAGTATCGATCCGATCGGAAATATCATAACTTTGTTGTGTTACTATATTTACTATATAAGAATTATCGTACTTACCGTAACTATTATCAAAATCGGTTTCTTTTACACTTACTATAAAAGGATGAGTTAAATTCTTGCTTTGATACGCATTTCGTAATGTACTAAAATGGTATTTTTCGATAGTAGTGTGACGACTGGCAATCCTGTCGATCGCATCGTTTTTGGCGCTTTCAAATCCAAGTATGGCTTTTAAATTAATCCAAAGCATACTGATTGTCCCAAAATTTGGAAGAACTCTGGAATGATACGGTTGTGTTAGATCCACAACATAATGCATTCCCCAGCCCAAAAAACGATATCCCCAATATGTATGCCCTGTTTGAAAAGCATAGCGAGAAAGTGTCATAAACTGATACACTCTATACTTAGGATAAGTACGGGTTAAAAATCCAGCCGCAGCAAAAATGATCGGCGATTCGTGATAATAACCAATATGAAATGGAACCTGGGTGGCATAATAGATTTTAGAATCACCAAAGGATTGTATTCCAAAACCATAATCTTTTCCGAAACTTTCTCCATTATCTTCGAATAAATTTAGATCTAATCCGAAATCCGGCTCATCGCCTGCAGTCGCAAGCACCTCTAATGGGCTAACAAAATCTCCTATTCGAATATCATAAAATTCATAATCTTGTTTTAGATCTTTCTCTCCATAAATACTTACTGTCATTGGATCGGATTTTTTTCCAGGCAGAGGATATCCCGGAAAATTTTGCAAAAAATAACCTAACGGTGTTCCGGTATTTAACCTAAGTGCTCTTAAAAAATGATTTCGAATCGTTTTTCTATCTCCACCTTTGAATACAAGTGCCTCCGGAAGTGGAGCATATTTATCGTAATCGAGATTTGCTTCCTTCTCCATATCCCTCATAAGAGGGATAAGTTTGTCCTGTTCTTTAAGTAAAAAATCTTCGAGAGATTCTACTTTTACCTTAGGAGCGGATACTAATTCAGGTATAGCTTCGAGAGCCGGTCTATTGAATAAGAAATGGTTCCACCATGCTTCTGCAGGTGTTGCAAATAAAGTAAGTGAGGCGATACAGATTAGACTAGAGTAATATTTAAGCACACCAAAGTATTTTCGATTACCAAGAGAAGTCAACACAAAGTGTCCGATAGAAAACTGGAGCACTGTAAAGTTGTTGAGTAGTTAAAAAGGTTCATAATGATCTGTAAAATCTCCCGCTCAAACAGGAAAAGATGGAAAATATTCTAGTTGAATACGTGTATCTGATTTTAATCATCCTCGGATTGGTTGTAATTGCCAATCGACTGGGACTTGCTTATCCGATCGTTTTGTTGATCGGAGGGCTCGTTGTAAGCACCATTCCATTCTTCCAAAATATCACAATCACTCCGGAACTTGTTTTTCTAATATTCCTTCCTCCATTACTTTATGAAGCTGCATGGCAAATTTCTTGGAAAGAATTTTGGAAATGGAGAAGGATCATTGCAGGTTTTGCTTTTCCAATTGTAATCATCACTTCTTGTGTAATTGCTTTGATCTCTAGCTCCTTGATTCCTGGATTTACTTTAGCGGTCGGATTTTTACTAGGAGGAATTATTTCTCCGCCTGATTCCATTTCTTCTGTTACTATTATGAAACAGACAAAAGCTCCCAAGTCTGTGGTAAGTATCGCAGAAGGAGAAAGTTTACTGAATGACGCTTCTTCTTTGATCGTGTTCCGTTTTGCTTTGGCAGCAGTAATTACTGGGCAGTTTAATCTTCAAGAAGCAACTTTCAGTTTTGTTTGGGTAGTGATCGCTGGTTCACTCATAGGTTTGCTTGTGGGTCTTATCTTTTATGGAATACATCGTTGGCTTCCACTTACGCCGAGTATAGAGATCGTTTTAACGTTTGTGACTCCATATTGTATGTATTATTTGGCGGAACATTTTCATGTTTCTGGAGTTCTTGCTGTGGTATGCGGAGGACTTTTTCTTTCGAGTAAACGCCAAGGTCTTTTAAGTTACGTTAGCCGTATCCAAGGTGAGAATGTTTGGAGTAGTATAGTATTTATTCTGAATGGACTTGTGTTTTTGCTAATCGGTTTGCAATTACCTTCTATCGTAAATCAGCTGGGGGATATAAGTTTAATAAATGCGATTGTCTATGGGCTATTAATCTCATTTGCTTTGGTAATAATTAGGGTTATCATCGCGCTTTGTACATCCGGTTTTACTAGGATCATGAGTAATTTTATAGAAGTTACGGAAGTGAATCCAGGATGGAAGATTCCAATTGTTTTGGGATGGGCAGGTATTAGGGGAGTGGTATCTCTTGCGGCGGCACTTTCTATTCCATTATATACAAACGGAGAAACTCCTTTTCCGTATCGAAATCTTATCTTGTTTATCACATTCATAGTGATATTAACCACAATGATCTTTAACGGACTTTCTCTTCCTTGGTTGATTCGAAAATTGAACGTAATGGATTTTCAAACTCCAATTCCGGTCCATCGCCAAGAAGTGATAATTCAGAAAAAATTGGCTACAGAATCACTTCACTATTTAGAAAAAAATAATACAGGTGCAAGAAAAAATAAACATCTTAAAAATCTGATCTCACGCTTGAAAACGGAGTTAGGGTATTTTGAAGAAGAACTAAAGGGAATGTCTGGTATTCATCAAGGTGAAAGAAAAGAATATGGAAATGTATATTTAGAACTTCTACAATTCCAAAGAGATGTTTTAAACGAACTCAACCATGACTCTGGATTCGACGAGGAAGTGATACGTAAATATCATGCATTGATTGATATAGAAGAATTTAAAACCAGAGAAAGTGATTGATTTCTTTCTCTGGTTTTTTGATCTATTCTGGATTATTTGTCTAGAACGGGCGCCGTTAAATTCTTATGCTGAGAATTGTTTTCCTCTGCATTTACATCTATTCCACCCGCCGAATCAGGTTTTTTAGAATTAGAAAAATCAAATATATTGAAAGGTTGGATCTCGTCGTCTCCAGGCAATTGAGTATTTTTCCAGCCTCCACCTAATGCTCTGATCAATCTTACAGATGCCCTGTTTAATTCAGTCTTAACAAGGATTGCATCTATACGAGCATCCAGAGTATTTACTTGCGCGTAGATCAATTCCAAACTATTACTCAAACCACCTTTATACAGGGCCATTGTCATATTTTGTACTTGTGAAGCTGCTTCTACCGCCTGGTCCTGTCTTTGGGATTGTTGGGACATATAAGTAGTTTCTGTCAGTCCATTTTCTACTTCTCTGAATGCGTTCAGCACTGTGGAGCGATAGACATCTTCTGTTTCTCTGTAAGCCGACCATGCTTGTTGTAATTGAGCTCTACGATATCCACCTTGAAAAATGGGGAGAGAAACTGTGGAGCCATAAGACCAGAAACTATTTGCGAGTTGGACTAAGTTAACTCCTCCTTCGAATCCTCCACCAGCGCTAAATGAAATACTTGGAAAGAACGCAGCACGTGCTATACCTATATTACGATTTGCTATTGCCATTTTACGTTCCATAGAAGCGATATCCGGCCTTCGCTCTAGTAAGGTAGAAGGAAGAGTAGCTGGCACTTTAAACGTAACAACATGGACTTCTTCTACTGGAGGGATGCTGAATCCAGTAGGAGCTCTATTGAGTAAGATCGCAATAGCGTTTTCCGTTACTCTCATCTTAGATTGAATATCTAAACGTTTTGCTTGAGTACTGGATAAAAGATACTGTGCTCTCTGCACATCCAGCTCGGGTGCTATTCCACCCTTATATCTCTCGTTTACAAGATTTAAGGACTGCTCATAAAATTCTATGGATTGACGATACGTCGTATCCTGAGCATTCAAACCTCTAAAAGTAAAATAATCAACTGCAAGTTCGGCTTGCAAACTCAAACGTGCTAAAGCAAAATCAGCAGCTACAGATTGTGCATTATAAATTTGTGCTCTTGTTGAGTTTCTGATAGAAGACCAAAAGTCGGGTTCCCAAGAAGCGACACCGCCTAAAGCTGCGGTTCCTTCTTGGTCTGCTTCTCCTGCTCCTCTAAAAAGACGATTGTCCGATTGCCTATTATTAGATCCGCTAAGCCCGACACCCAGATGAGGAATTAATTGAGAACGAACCTTGAGCATTGCATCTCTTGCTTGTACGAATCTTTCTGCGGCAGCTTGCAAATCAGGATTCGCGGCGATTGCCTGTTCTTCTAATTTGTTTAATACAGGATCATTAAAAAGTTTCCACCAATCCGCTTGTATAGCTTCTCCTTCAGAAGGTTTTGCTATTACAAAAGGGCCAGATCCGCTCCAAGAATCTGGGACCACATAGTCCGGGCTAAGATATTTCGGAGCAAGATCAAACGCAGGACCATTCAAACAAGAAACCAATAAGACTGCCAATGGTAAGAGTGAGAACCAACGCCCTAAGACGATGTTTCTCCCTTTTGTTTTATATATTTTTCGAGATCGGTTCATTTGGATGCTACTGGTTCATGTTTTGAATCTTCTTTTTTCGAAGAGTTCATATCTGAATATCCGTTTCTTGGCTCAACCACTCTTACTTGGTCGCCTTCCAATAAAGAAGCAGAAGGGTTATTCACAATTCGATCATTCGTGCTAACTCCATCTCTTACTTCTATTATAGAATCTATGATCTTATTCACAGTGATCGGTTTGAAATGAACCTTATTGTCCTGCGTGACAGTTGCAACTTGAGTGCCATTTTCATCAAACACCAAGGAACTGGAAGGTATTGTTAAAAGATCTTTTTTAACAGGTGCAGTGAGGGTCACTTGTGCATAAGAGCCCGGCCATAAGGCTCTGTCCTTATTATCTATCGTAAATTCTGCAATTACAGTTCTCATATTCAAATCGAAACCCTTAGAGATGGTAAGGAAGTTCGCTATGAATTTTCGATTCGGGAATTGTTGCACTGTGAGTTCAGCAGATAATCCGGGTTTTAACAAGTAGGCGAATGTTCCCGGAACAGAAACGAATAAACGCATTTTATGAATATCCGCTACAGTAAATAAGTTAGAAGGTGTTTTGCTATCATCAACATTCCCTTCTTGGTTTACGTAGTCTCCAACGTTTATATTTCTTTGGATCACAACTCCACTAAAAGGAGCAACTATCGTTTTAAAATTGATCCTAGCCTTATATTTATCCACATTCTTCTCTGCAGATTTCAGTTTTGCTTCTTCCGAGTTTTTGTCAGCCACTGCTACAGAAATGGACTGTTCTGAAACTGCATGAGAACTTCTTAATGCTAGATATCTATCGGCAGTGACCGCTGCCAGTTTGTATTTTGCTTTTTGAGAATCCAGGTCCGCTTCTGCCTGTGCATATTCTGCATCCAATGCAGGAACTTTGATGCGAGCGAGTACGTCTCCTTCTTTTACTTCTGCTCCATAGTCTTTATACCACATCTTCACGTACCCTGGAACCTGAGCATAGATGACTGCCTCATACCATGCACGAACTGTTCCTGGAAGAGTGATCGTTTCCAATGGGTTAGGAGGTGTAGGACTTACTACGGAAACATTCGGAATGGAAGCTTCCAAGGCTTCCTTTCGGAATTCTTCTGCACTATGTATCTGTTGATAAAATATATAGCACAGAAATATAACTCCGAATGAAATTGTGGATAGTGTTACAAGTTTCTTTTTAGGTACTGTTGGAATCATTTGGAACTTTCCTTTTGAATTTTTGCACGGTTATTATAGATGATCGCATAGATACAAGGTACGAAGAATAGTGTTGCGAATGTAGCAACTGCCAATCCTCCGATCACTGCTCTACCAAGCGGGGCATTTTGAGAATTACTTATGGACATAGGCACCATTCCTATGATCATCGCTGAGGCAGTCATAAGCACAGGTCTAATCCTGGAATATCCTGCTTCGATAGCAGCTCTTACTGCGTCTCCATGAACTTCTAAACGGTCTCTTGCATAAGAAACTACTAATATTGAGTTTGCAGTCGCAGTTCCCATACACATAATCGCTCCTGTTAGTGCAGGAACTGATATATATGTTCGTGTTAGGAATAAGGACCAGGCAATCCCAGCTAAAGCGCCAGGTAGCGCAGTGATGATGATAAATGGGTCAGTCCAAGACTGGAAGTTTACCACGATCAAAAGATAAACCAGAAGAATTGCTACAAAGAGTCCGCCAATCAACTCTATATATGCGCTCCTCATTGTCTCTGCTTGGCCTAGTATCTCAATTGCGGCTCCTCTGGGAAGTTCGCTCTTCATGGAGTCCATAATCTTTTGAGCATCACTTAAAACTCCTCCTAGGTCTCTACCTTCTGCAGAAACATACACATCGATGAGAGGTAAAAGGTTTTGGTGAGTTACTAAACCTGGAGTTCCTGTTGGTGTAACGTTTGCCACGTTACCTAATAGTTGTATTCCATTTTCTGAATTATCTTGTAAGTCTCCACGATTGACTGGAACAGTGAGTAAATCTTCTGTTCTTCTCATTTGAGGCTGAGGCACATAGATATTGATCTGGTAAGATAGACCTGTTTTACGATCCATCCAATACTCTTGGTCTATCTGCTGGCTTCCCGAAGTTGCGAGTAACATATTTTCTGCAACTGATTTCATCGGAAGATCGAGGTTGATCCCTAAACTTCTATTTCCATATACAAGAAGAGTAGGTGTGCTCATTGTTTGTTGGATCACAACATCTGCCGCGCCAGGAATCGTTTTCAATTTACCCTGAAGTTTTTGAGCAAATTCAAAATTTTTCTCCAGATCCATTCCATTGATCTGGATATCGATTGGAGAAGGTGAGCCGAAGTTTAAAATTTTTGCAGTCAAGTCCGCTGGTTGGAATGTAAATACTGTTCCTGGGTAAAGTTCACTTAATCCTTTTCTAAGAGTCTGTCTATAATCCCAAACTGGAGACTCTTCATCCTTTAAAGAAATTGTTAAATCGCAATCTTGGGAACCGATCGTAGGAGTAGGTATAAATGCAAGGTTATGAGGTCCTACAGGAAGACCACAGTTGCTTAAAACACTCTCAACCTTACCAGGAAGTAATTTTTTAATATCTTCCGAAACTAAAGTGGCAATTCTTCCGGAAACTTCTATCCTGGTTCCTAAAGGTGCACGCATATGCATCTGTAAGGTTCCAGCCTTAATCTCAGGAAAAAAGTCTCTACCATTCATATAGAATAGAAGAAGGGAACCGGTTGCTATCGCTAAGAATATCTTCACAAATCTTTTACGATCTGCTATTACTTTCTGTAGAAGAATATAATAACGTTCTCTGAATTCAGTGAAGTTGTGCTCGAATCCCTTTTGAAAACGAATTAGGAAATTGATCCATTCTCCAAGGAAAGCGAAACGAGAGTTTGTTTTTTTAGGAGAAGTCGGGATTATATGATGTTTTGCCGCTGCTTTAGAATGAGATCCATGCTTATTATTCTCAGGAGAATGATGAGCAGTTAGCAAATATTTTGCCATTGTAGGAACAAGAGTCCTGGAAAGAATGAAGGAGGCGATCATTGCGAGAGCCACCGCTTCTGCCATTGGTTTGAATAACCAACCAGAAACACCGCTTAATTGAAATAGAGGGAACCAAACGATTACGATCGCAAGAGTTGCTACGAATGTTGGAATTACTATCTCGTTCGCGGCATCTATGATCGCCGTCTCTAATGGTTTACCCATCTCAATGTGAGTGTCTATATTCTCTATCATCACCGTAGCATCGTCTACGAGGATTCCCACGGCTAAGGCCAAACCTCCTAATGTCATTACATTGATAGATTCTCCTATCAAATGAAGGCCGATGATCGAACTTAAAAGAGAAAGTGGAATTGAAGTAGCGATAATCGTTGTAGCTCTCCAAGAACCTAAAAAGAGTAAAACTACAAGTCCAGTAAGACCCGCAGCTAAGATCATTTCATGCACAACGTTCTCTATGGAATCTTTAACGAAGATAGAAGCATCGTTTAGTAGCTTGATCTCTACATCATCTGGAGAAATTTCTTTGATCCTAGGCATGGTTTTACGAATTCCGTCTACCACATCCAGAGTGGATGCATCGCCACTTTTCATCACAACGATCAATACGGATTGTTTTCCATCTACGAGAACCGAGTTCAATTGAGGAGGGCCGCCTAATGCAACACTTGCAACATCTCTCATGAAGAATGTACTATTCCCAACCCTTTTGATTGGAATATTATTAAAATCTTCTACGTGTATTGGAATTGCATTGGTCATTACCATCCAGTCTGTCTTGCCGATCTTCTGGTCTCCTGCTGGCAACACTGCGCTCTGCTCATTGAACGCCTTGAATACATCCATCGGTGAAAGATTCCTGGATAAAAGTTTCTGCTTATCCAAGGAAACCAATAATTGCATGGGAGTTCCTCCATAGGGCTGAGGAATAATTGCTCCCGGGATGGTAACTAATAAGGAGCGTATCCTCATGAAAGCGAGGTTATAGAGTTCTGCTGGAGTCATCTTCTCGGATGTAACTTGCAGCATTGCAACCGGAACAGAAGATGCCTCCAGCCTCATGATCATAGGAGGAGAAATATCCGGAGGCAAGGAAGTGACTACTGTCTGCGAAATCGCAGCCACCTCCGCTTCTGCACCTGCAAGATCAGTATGAGGTTGCAATTCGATATTTATAATACTACTTCCGTAATAGGATCTGCTATTAATACTCTTGATCCCTTCTACAGTACTGGTTAATGCCCTTTCAAAAAAATAGGTAATCCTTCCTGCAACATCTTCAGGAAGCATACCTTGGTATCCCCATACTACCGAAATCACCGGAATTTTGATGTTTGGAAAAACATCCGTGGGAGCTTTAAAAATGGATTGTATCCCGAAGAACAGGATTAGAATAGCGAGGACCACGAAAGTGTAGGGTCTTTTTAGAGCTATGAGAACGATTTCATTCATTTTGTTTCCTCATATATTAGTAGCATTTAAAGTGGAGAAAATCGTCCCGGTTTATAAGTTTGGACAGGAATATTGAATGATCAATATGTCTAGAATAAAAGTATTTCTGATTTGGATCCTAATTTTAGGGATTTCTACTCAAATCTATTCCCAAGGGGATGAGAATAAAATAGGACATCTGAGAATCCTGGACTCGGACCAAACTCACTGGAAGCAGATCGATGATTTTTCAGTGGTTCTGGATTGGGGCTTTTATCCCGAACCTATCGATCTCCGTTTCCGGATTGGCAATCTACCGGAAGAGTCCAAGACCGAATTTTTGATTTTTCCTTGGAGTCATTTGGATTCCGTTCAGGTATGTGATCTTAAAAACAATTGCCTGCAGGCTGGTTTTGCGCATCCGGTCAATGAATGGCTGGTTCCAGGTATATTTCCTGTATTTCCTCTTAGAAAATTCCTGGAGAATAATTCGGAGATCAACGTAAGGATTCAGTCTAGGAATTATATCTTCTCCGAAGTCCGTCTCGTAAGTGCGGAAGAATTATATTCCATTTCAACAGTATATTCAGGGATCGTATTCTCTCTTCTCGCGCTCGTAATCGTTCAGATTGCCTATCTCATTAATTCTTATATTCGACTTCGTTCCAAATGGATCTTGTATCAGATTCTATTCTCTTTCGGGATGGGGCTCACATTTTTATTCGTTTCCGGGATAGGCTCTCGTTATGTTTTCCCCGGATTTGGGTTTCCATTATCTTTAGGGAAGAAGATACTGATCGGTTACCTGATCATTTCCGGCACTCTTTGGGTCTCACATTTTCTCAAGATTAAACAGAATTTCAAACCTGTTTGGTACTTTTATAATACAGTATCGATCATAACCGTTATAATGGTCGCCTTGAGTTTTACTAAATTCCCGAGGCAGTTCGTTTCCCGTTCTTTTACCGTTTTCTATTTGGCCGTGACTGCTACGGCGATCGTTCTTAGTTTAGTTGCAACTAAACGAAAAACAATCCAAACTCGTTGGTTTGTAGCAAGTATGTTCTCTTTACTTGTAATCGAGATATTAAATATTATTTCGTATCGAGCATTCTTTTCCTTCGATGGCAGAAGTTTCTTATTCTTTATAGCCTTCTTCGTTCCCATAAATATATTCCTAACCAGTCGGGCCGTCAGGACTAGAATCAGAGAATTGGAACATGAGATCGCTTTAAGAAGAGAAGAGCTTAGGAATTTCAAAACCGACAAAACTTCCTCCGACCTCTCAGCAAAGAAAAAATCGACTATTATAGGTATCAATGTAGAAGAAGCCCTGGCTCGGTTGAACAAACTCCTGGATGAAGATAAAATTTATTTGGAGGAAGAATTGAGAATCAGCGATCTTGCAGCAGTTTTGGGATTATCTGTACATCAGGTTTCCGAACTTTTAAACCAAGTGCTAAATATTTCTTTTCCGGATCTGCTTAAGAAGTATAGGATAGAAGAGGCAAAACGAATTATTTTAAATGATCCTTCTGCAAATATATTGGATCTTGCATTTTCGGTAGGTTTCCAATCCAAGTCATCCTTCTATGATTCTTTTAAAAAACATACTGGATTGACTCCTCAGGAATTCAAAAAATCAGCTTCACCCGACTCTTCTGAAGAATAATTCGATAGGAAGAAGTTTCGAAAAAGAAAAAACATTCTCTTTTTCGAAACTATTTATTAAGAAATTAATACCAATTGATCAATGTAACTTCTGTGGAAGGGGAGGATTCTTTTACGAGTGCTTTAAACTTTTCAGTATCGCTAAGTCCGTCTTTCCCGCGGTAATGATATGGATACACAACCTTTGGTTTAAAATCTTTTACTGCATCTGCCGCTTTTTCTACAGACATGGTGTACGGTTGATTCATACAAAGAAATGCGATGTCAATATTCTTCAAAGCTCTCATTTCTTTAATATCTTCAGTGTCACCGGAAATATAGATCGTCTTTCCGCCAAACTTGATCAAATAACCGTTTCCTCTTCCTTTTGTATGTTTATCCAAATGTTCTTTGGTAATATTATACATGGGAATCGCGGAGAAGTTAATATCACCTACGGAAGTGGATTGCCCATTCTTTAAACGAGTGATATTCACATAATCTTTTGCCTCTTTTGCAACCGCTTCCGGAGCGATGATTGGAGTTTCCTTAGTTGCAATCTCACCCAAAGTTTTTAGATCCATATGATCTGGGTGAATATCGGTAATTAGGATTAGATCCGGTTTTTTCAGATCCTTATATTTATCTCCTCCCCAAGAAGGATCTACATAGATTGTTTTTTCACCAATTGTTAAAACTAAACTTCCATGAAAGATTGGCTGGATTTGGATAGAAGTTTTGGCACTTGGGATCTCAATTTTAGGTTTTGGTTCAACAGAAGCGCAGTAGGTGAGAGAGAAGGCAAGGACGAGAGCGGTGATGGTTCTCTTACCTGGAAAAGGTTTCTGGATGGATTGCATAAGTTCTCCTAATTTTTGATCCATTCTTTTCCCAAAGGTGTGGAAATTAAATAGATCTATAAGATCCAAAATATTTCTCTTTTAACAGTTTGTAAAGATAAGTACGTTAATAGACCGAAGGTCAGTCTTAGTTTATGTTTCTCTAAATTATCTTTAGAAATGCGCTTTGATAAACGCATTTCTAATTCAAATAAAGTTTTTTAATAGCAAGAAGCTGATTGAGGAGTGCTCGCTACTACAGTATTGTAATGTAGGGAATAGTTTCCAGTAATTGACTGGGTTCCTTCTTTACCTGTATTTTCTCCTATGATCCAAGTATCCGATTTCGGAATGCCACCGGCCGCATAGGCTGCGATATCGGTAGTTGCATTTCCGTAAGCACGAATAATATCCAAGCCGACAGTATTACGCAAATAGTTAATATAATCTGTTTTGTAGGCCTGAACATTCGCGCCTAAATAATCGGAACTAGGATGGTAATGCCAAGATTTCATTCCTTTGAGTGGAAACCATTCGCGAGTATCTTTCGTGTTCCAATAAGGACGACCGGTCAGATAAATGATTTGATAACCTTTATTACGATATGCATTCACTGTCTCTGGAGCGTAATAATAAGCATCGGCAATTTTGATACCAGCATAGTCTGCTAGAGCCTCGAAATCATTTGTGGTCAGGGTTCCATCTACGTCGAATAAAACCGTTTGTCGACCAGGATCGGCCACAGTCAGATAACCGTCTGCGCTAGAAAGATCACCTTCTACCACCATACGAACTATATAGTCACCGGTTGCACGAACGCCTAGGTTTGCGGTGATCTTTCCATCACCGTTCGTAGTATAACGACCCACATAGTTCCAGCCGCTCATTGCGGTTCCGTAGATATAAACGTGGATGTATTCGCCTTCCAAATCCTTATGAAATACCGCATCGTAATCGAACTTACCAACCATAGTCGCATTTGAACCGGATTTAACGATCGTATCATATACCATGTGATAAGGCACATATAGACCGGCTAAAATAGTATTTCCGAAATTGCGGAAACTTCTTTTAGTAGGTTTTGAAAAACTAGGTGGGTTAGAAGGAGTTGTGTAGTCCGGACAATCTGCCCAAAGGCCGATCGAGAACGCGCTTAAGCTCAAGGCTAATAAAAAGAATCGCATAGGGATCTCCAAATATTTTTTTCATCTGTAAGTTCGTTCGAAAAATTTTTGTAAACGGATTACAAAAATCATCCAAACAGCGGCGAATATATTGGAGCTATATATGCAGGGCAAGAAAAATCTAAAAATAAGAGCGTGACAATACGCAGAAATACAAAATACAAATGAGTGAATGAAAGAAATGCAACTGTTATAAATAACTTATATATAATTAATATATAAGAAATATCTAAAGAATGAAGGTCGAAATTTAGTTTCAGTTAGAAATCAAACTATTTTGCGTTCTAAATTCTTTATTTGAATTCGTATCTGTAACTTCCGCCGAAATAAGCTCTTGCTCCATGGTATGCGGAACAAGAAACTTCCTCTACCTCTATCCGACTTTGAAAATACTGAAACTCCAATAAACAACAGTCCGGATCATCCGACTTGCAGCCTTCGGTAGAAGCCCAAGTCCATTTGCCTTCTTTGATAGGCGTCCAATTCCCACTTACTTCTCCAAGATGAGCTGTAGGACCTCTCACAACCTCAAAAGAAAATTGGATATTCTTACTCGATTTATCTTTGAAAATTCTTAAATTACCGCCGAAGCCATCGGTATAAGAGCCGATTCCCTCCTTAGATACAGAGCCGAATTTCCAAACATGATTTAAGTATTTTGTTCTTTCTTCGGTGGTCCCTGTTTTGCAGATAATCGTTTCGATACCGGATTCATCCGAAGAATACATTGGGCCTTCACAAATCCCGTCCCTATATCCAATCCAAAGAACTTGCAATTTTTTTAAATCTTCTTTCTCGGAATCGGATAAACCTTCTCTTATTTTTTTATAAGTCACATTCAGTTCCTTGTCTGCAACTTGGTATTCTTTAGAATAACATTTTTTCTGGTCATTTTTGTTTTTAATCCCGGAGCAAGGAGCCGCCGGTTCGGATGATTTGGGGAAGAGGGAAAATGTGACGGTGAGTAGGGATATAATCAGGCAAAAACGCATGAAAGAATTATATAAATTGCGAGTGAATGGCAATAATTTTAACCTTCGGTCTATAAAATTTTTTCTTAAAACATTCAACCAAATGGTTGACTCCTATGATGTCTTTTGATATACATTTAACCATATGGTTGAATCCAGAAAATACGATCTCAGCCTGATTTTTCAGGCATTGTCGGACCCGACCAGAAGGGCGATGTTAAGAAGTCTTTCCAAAAAGGAGAGGGTAATCACGGAGATTGCAAAACCGTTTGAAATGTCATTAGCTGCTGCTTCTAAACATATTAAGGTTTTGGAAAAGGCTAAGTTGGTGAATCGGAGAAAGGAAGGCTCTTTTTCTTATTTAAGTCTGAACGGAAAGGCAATGATGAGCGCGGATAGATGGATTCAACATTACAGGAAATTCTGGGAGGATCAATTGGATTCTCTCAAGGAATTGTTGGAGGAAATAGAATGAAAACAGCAGAATACAAGTTGCAAGTATCTAAGTTTATAAAGGCCAAAAGAGAAAAGGTCTTCGAAGCATGGATTCAGCCAGAAATTATGAAGAAATGGGGCTGTCCTAAGGAATTGAAGATCGGAGAGATCCAGATGGATTTCAGGGTTGGAGGCAAATTTAGGACCTCTATGCTTGGAAACGAAGATGTTTATATCGCTACAGGGATATATCAAGAAATCATATTAAACGAAAAACTTGTTTTTACTCATGGTTGGGAAGGGCCCCAAAGAGAGGAAACTTTGGTGACCGTAATCTTTGAAGATAAAAACGGCGGAACCGAAATAATTCTTACACACGAAAAACTTTCCAGTGAAAGTTCTATGGAAGGACATAAAGAAGGTTGGATCAGTACTTTAGAAAACCTTGAGCTTCAATTTACATAAGGATTCGTATGTCTTTAAAAAAATACTTAGGAAGTTGCCGTTGTAAGAAAGTTCGTTTCGAGGTTTGGATCGACCTAACCCAAGGAACCTTTAAATGTAACTGCACAAGTTGTATAAAAGCAAGGTTTTGGGGTGCTTCGGCTTTACCTGAAAACTTTAAATATTTGGAGGGTGAGAAAGAGATTACCGTTTATTCTACTCGGATAGACGGAATGTTCTGTAAACATTGCGGAGTAGGAATTGGCGGAGGTGGAGACATTCCGGAGGCAGGAGGAAAGTTTATCGCGATCAATCTGGGCGCCTTGGATAATTTAGACCCTAAGGAATGGGCTTCAGCTCCAGTAAGTTACTTAGATGGGTTACATGATCGCTGGGATAGAGAGCCCGAGTTTATCTCACATCTTTAAAAACTAGTATATTATGGAATTGGCAGAAATGCTTCTTGCCAATTCGCTTATCATTTTATGAAATAAGAAATTCGATGCCTAAAACGAGTTTCGACATTCTTTGGATCATTCTTTCTTCCGGATTGGTATTTTTTATGCAGGCCGGATTTTTATGTTTAGAATCCGGCCTTACTCGAACAAAAAACTCGATCAACGTAGCAATTAAGAATATTACGGATTTCGGAATTGCTACCCTCGTTTTCTACTCAATAGGATTCGGACTTATGTTCGGCACGACCTATTATGGTTGGGTCGGAAAAGATATGTTCTTTCCTGATTTTTCGAAAACAAGTCCGGAAATCTCCGTTTTCTTTTTATTTCAACTTATGTTCTGCGGAACTGCCGCCACAATCGTTTCGGGCGCCGTTGCAGAAAGAATGAAGTTTGGCGCTTATATCATAGTTACCACAATCATCTCATCTTTAATCTATCCGGTTTTTGGTCATTGGGTTTGGGGAAGGGACCTACAAGATTGGAATCAATTTACAGGTTGGCTTTCTCATCTTGGCTTTATGGATTTTGCAGGTTCAACAGCTGTGCATAGTGTAGGTGGATGGGTCGGACTTTCTGCAATGATCTTAATTGGGAACAGAACCGGAAAGTACGGCAAGGATGGATCGGTTCGAAAGATCACAGGGCATAATCTTCCGCTCGCAATGCTCGGCACTTTGATCCTTTGGTTCGGATGGATCGGATTTAATGGAGGAAGCACTCTTGCATTTACTTCCGAAGTTCCAAAGATCATCGTGAATACTATGTTTGCCGCTTCCGGAGGAATGGCTTCCAGTTTGATCTACGGTTGGATCCGTTTGAAATATGCAGAAGCTACTCTGCCTTTAAACGGAACCCTGGCGGGGCTTGTGGCAATCACCGCTCCTTGTAATGCAGTTAATTCGCTGGAATCGCTACTAATCGGACTAGTTGCAGGAATTTTAATGTTCGAAGCTGGAATCTTTTTGGACAGACTTAAACTAGATGATGCTGTCGGAGCTATTCCTGTTCATCTTGTGTCCGGGATTTGGGGAACTCTGGCGGTAGGATTTTTCGGAGATCTTTCCATTTTAGGCACAGGACTGGATAGAACGACACAGGTTCTTGTGCAGTTATTAGGAGTGGTTTCCTGTGCGGTCCTTTCTTTTGGTGTAAGTTATCCGCTTCTGTTTATTATTCATCGCTTTTATAGTCTGAGAGTTTCTCCACAAAACGAATACCAAGGTTTGAATTATACGGAGCATAGGGCAACCACTGAGTTGATAGATTTGTTCCTGGAAATGGAATATCAAAAACAAACCGGAGATTTAAGTCAGGACCTTTCGATAGAACCTTTTACGGAAGTGGGTCAGATCGCGGAAAGATATAATTTAGTGTTGGATAAGATCAGAACCAATATTAAGGAAAAAGAAACTTTAGCTGTGGAGCTGGAACATAACCTTAGTTTACTTCAGAGTGATCTATCTACTGCGAGAAAAATCCAGTCAGGTATCATCTCTCAAGAAGATAAACTCACAGGAGAATTGGAAATTACTGTGAGATATCTTCCTCTTACCGAAGTCGGGGGGGATTTTTTCGATATCATGGAACTTCGCCCTGGATTGACAAGGGTGTTTCTTGCAGATGCAACTGGGCATGGGGTCCAAGCAGCACTCTTGACTATGGCGATAAAAGCAATTTATGAATCCTTAAAACGTGGGATTTACAGCGTTACCGAAATTTTATTTCATTTAAATAATGAGTTCCTGCATACATTCAAAAACTTGAATCAATTCTTTACTTGTATTGTGGTTGACATTGACACAAATCTAAACTTGATCCGATATTCTTCTGCGGGACATGTGCCCCAGTATTTAATCGAAGGCCAAGAGGTCCATTCCTTAGAGAAAACAGGAAGGATTATGGGGGTGATCCCGAATACAAAGTATACTTCCAATGAGATGGAATTTACACAAGATTCTAAACTGATTTTATTTACGGATGGTCTTTTTGAACAGTGGAATTCTCATAAAGAAGAATTCGGAGAAGAGAGGGTGGAGGAGATTGTCGGAAACCTAAAAGGAATTCCTATGGGGGAAGGTATCGATCAAATATTAAAAAAATTAGATGAATTCTTGGCCGGATCTCCTAAGCAGGATGATATTTCCGTTTTAGGAATTAGCAGAAAGGCCAAAAAATAGAAATTCGTATTTCATTTATTCACTTGTGAAAAATCCTTACATTGCTAGTTTGATAATTCTCAAGATTTATGTTATATCTTATTCTTAAATATGCGGTTACTTCCGCATTAGTCGTTTTGATTTCGGAAATCGCTCGAAGGAATGATCGTGTGGGAGCCTTGATTGCTTCTCTTCCTTTGGTTACAATTCTAACATTACTATGGTTGCAGTTTGAAAAAACTGATCCTGAAAAAATATCAAATCATGCATATTATACTTTTTGGTTTGTGATTCCGACCTTACCTATGTTTTTGGCTTTTCCTAAACTATATTCTACGTTTGGTTTTTGGCCTGCCCTTGGATCTTGCGTTCTCCTGACTCTTTTACTTTTCCTTTCTTCTAATTACGTTCTTGAAAAATTCGGTATCAAACTTATTTAAGTTTCCTGGAATTACTTCTTGCTCATGTATATTTAAGTATAGAATCAGTTTTTTCCTAATAAATAAAGAAGAGAATCATGCCAGTTAAAAAGACAAACCGACCAAGTCCTGGAAAGTCACTCGCAATAGGTAGGTCCGCCGAAATTTCGGAATATGGACCAGACAAGATCCTAAAATTATTTCTTAAAGAGATCCCAGCCTCCGAAATAGAAACCGAATATTCTAATTCTGTAATCGTTTTTTCTGCGGGTGCCACTTCTATGAAATGTTACGAGAAGGTCAAGATCGGAGATAGACAGGGGTTGATCTTTGATAGATTGGATGGGGTTTCTCTTACAAAACTTCCAGACAAAAAACCTCTGACTTTTTTCAGTCTTTCTAAAATACTCGCGGATCTTCATTTTGGTTTGCATAAGAAACAAGCCAAAAAGTTAAAAGATATCAGATCGGAAGCGGTTAAAGTCCTTTCTAAAGAACCACTTTCTTTTTTGAGCAAAGATGAGAAGAAGATCGCAAAACAATTTATAGAAAATTTACCCGAAGGATCTTCCGTTTTACATTTGGATTTTCATCCTGAAAATGTGATCGTTACTAAGAATTCTTTTGTGATTATAGATTGGATGACAGCTTTAAAAGGTGATCCTGCAGCTGACGTTGCTTCTACTTTTTTTCTGTTCCAAGATGCTGAACTTTGGCCAGGGACTCCATTCTTAAAAGTTTTATTTTACACAGTGGTCCGAAAATTCATTTTAAAAGGTTATCTAAAAAGATATCTCTCCGTTTCCGGAATGGACTGGAAAGATATAGAAAAATGGAGACTTCCTGTATTAATTTTTCGTTTAGGACTTTGGAATATAGAAAGTGAAAGGGCAGCTCTTCAGGAAGAGATCAGAGAGATTATTTCTTCCTCAAAGGCAGGTAAATGAGTTCTCAAAAATTAGAACGATTTATCGAAAATATAGGCTATGAAGCCAACTTTGATGTATTGATCATAGGTGGTGGGATCACAGGGTCTGCCTTAGCATATGAAGTTGCGAGCAGGGGACTTTCTGTTGCTCTTGTGGAAAAGGAAGATTTTGGTGGGGCAACATCATCTGCCACAGGGAAGCTGATCCATGGTGGACTCAGATATTTAAAACGTTTTGATCTATCTTTGGTCAGAGAAGCTCTTAAAGAAAGAAGGATTTTATCTAATATCGCTCCGAATCTAGTCTATCCTTATCCGATGATCCTTCCGAATCCTGGCATCTTGGAAAGGATCGGTTTATTTGTGTATGACCTACTTTCCTTTGATCGAAATTGGACATGGGACAAATCTAAAAAGATCCCCGCGCATAAAAACCTTTCTAAAAACGAGATCCAAAGGCTCGGCCTGAAAGGAATGGACTCTGCGATCTATTTTTATGATTGTATCATGCCTAGTCCTGAAAGATTAACTCTCGCATTTCTAAAATCAGCAGCCCAAGAAGGAGCATCCGTTTCCAATTATACAAGGGCTGAGGAATTGATCTTTGACGGAAATAGAGTAACCGGGGCAATCGTCAAAGATTTCATCCATAATAAAAACGTAAAATTAAAAGCTTCTGTGGTTGTGAATGCTTCCGGACCTTGGAGTCAGGACCTTCTGAACGGAACTAAAAAGATAAAAGTTCCTGTTCCGAAAACAAGATCCGAAGGGATTTATCTCATCACAAAAAAATACTTCGATACAATGGTGCTTCACGTAGGTAAAAAAGGACATTTCAGTTTTGCTCCTTGGAGAGGGAAAAACATGATTGGGCCTACCGAAAAAGCATATTACGGTTCTGTAGAAGATTGGAAACTTTCAAAAGAAAGTATTTTGGAGTTTTTAGAATATATCAATTCTTCTGGTTTACTTCCTGAAAAATTAGAATTAAAAGATATCGAGTTTGCTTATGGTGGACTCAGGCCACTTGCAGAAACCGGGGGAGAGGACAAGGAAACTTATTCTGCTTCCAGAAAGTCGGAATTACAAGATCATTCTAAGGATGGAATAGAGGGCCTTATCAGTGCTGGTGGTGGAAAATATACTACTAGCCGTCACTTCGCAGAGAAGATATTTAAACTTATTCAAAAGAAATTGCATAAAAAAGTAGGATCGAGTGTTTCCGAGAAGAAGTTCTTAAAAGGATGCGAGATCCCAAATATCGAATCTTATTTAGAAAATGCTAAAACTTCTCATCCTAATATTTCCAAAAATACCATAGAACATTTGGTTCGTCACTATGGAACCGAATATGAATCAATTTTGGAATTAACAAATTTTTCTAAACAATTATCAGAAGTATTGAATGAAGATGGAGAAATAGCGGCTCAAGTTCTATATACAATTCGTTTCGAAATGGCAATGAACCTCCAAGATATTTTCTTGAGACGAACTGGTCTGGGAACTGTTGGACTTCCATCTGACGAGGTACTTTCTAAAGTGGCTGAGATTGCAGGCAAAGAATGGAATTGGTCTGCAGAAAGAAAATCGGAAGAGATTGAGAAACTAAAAAGAAGATTAAAACTACTCGTTTGAGGGATCCGGGTTTCGCTTACTTAGTAAATAAATTGCTTTGCAATCGAAAGCAATTCGTCTAAATTAACTATCGAATGTCCGGATCTCTTCCCTTGAATCGAAATATTAATAATTTATTATATACCTTCTGTGCGACTTTGTTTATAAGTTGCGGAGCCATTTCCACTGAAAACCCTTGTGATCCCTCAAGTGATACGTTTTTAAACACTCAACTTTTAAAATTCCTTGTAAACGATACGAGCTCAACCTGTGGGGGTGGAGCTGTAGAAAATTCCTGCAATGTTTTTAAAAATGGAGAGGCGGCAACCATAGTTCTAGGCCAAGCCGATTTTACGGACAACAGTTCTTTTGGGACAGCCCCAAATCAATTTCGAGGTGTTGCTGGAGCCGTAATGGACAGTCAAGGGGGGCTCTGGATTGCGGATGCTTATAACAGTCCTGCCGATTCTAGAATTCTGCATTTTCCTTCGCCTATACAGACGAATGCAGACGCAGACATTATACTTACTGCTAACCCACTGGAGGCAAGATTAATCGCCATGGATCTAAGCGGTGGGCTTTGGGTGGTTGCTGGAACTACTGGGACTGGTAACAAGGTTGTCCATTATGCTCCCGGAATGATTTCGGGAGATTCGCCTGATATGATGCTTGGGACCGGGGGTTCCGCTAGCGGTCCCAACCAGCTTAATAATCCATATGGAGTTGCTGTAGATCCCACCGACGGAGGGGTTTGGGTCGCGGATTATTTCAATAACAGAGTTATGCATTATCAAGCGCCTATTACTAATAGTATGCCAGCTGACAAAGCACTCGGCGTATCGGGTTTAAGTGGGGCAGGAAGCGGGCCCCCATCTAATACTACGATAAACCGTCCTACGGGGGTTGCTGTGGATCCAGCGGGAAATCTTTGGGTTGCAGAGTACGGAAATAATAGGGTTCTTCGATTTAGCCCTCCTTTTTCAACTGGAATGCAAGCAAATATGGTTCTTGGACAACCCAATTTTGGTACCTCAGGGTCAGGGTCAGGTCGTTTTGG
Source organism: Leptospira neocaledonica (assembly GCF_002812205.1). Lineage (NCBI taxonomy): Bacteria > Pseudomonadati > Spirochaetota > Leptospiria > Leptospirales > Leptospiraceae > Leptospira > Leptospira neocaledonica. Next base: position 33,809 of record NZ_NPEA01000011.1, on the reverse strand, counting down.
CTTAGCTGGTCCCAATGCAGTTAGTATCGATTCCAGTGGAGCGGTTTGGGTAGCAGATACCGGTAACGGAAGGGCCGTCCGTTTTTCTCCTCCCTTTAGTAGTCTTGGGAAAGGAGCAGATGCAGTATTAGGTAAACCGGATTTTAATGCTGGCTTTAACTCAGCCGCTACTGCAGAAAATGCTGGAGGCGTTGTTTCCGTGGCAGCCGCTCCTTGCGGCCTTTGGGTAATGGATTCTAACAATAGGCGAGCCCTCTTTTTCCCTTAAAAGAGTTAGGGCGAACCCGCTTCGCAGTATTTTCGCCACTATCTCTCTTTTGTAGATCGAAAATTATTTTATAAAATTATAATTTTCTAATGCGATTGCGATTCCTTGTCCTCCTCCTATACAAAGAGAGGCAACTCCATATCTTAAATTTCTACGTTTGAGTTCGTAAGCGAGTGCCAATGTTACTCTGGTGCCGCTTGCTCCGAGTGGATGGCCTATTGCGATTGCTCCTCCGTTTACATTTGTTTTTTCCGGATCTAATCCCAATTCTCGAATCACAGCCAAGGTTTGAGAGGCGTATGCTTCGTTGATCTCGAATAGATCAATGTCCTTTAAAGTAAGCCCTGTATTTTGGAGAGCTTTTGGAACTGCAAACACTGGACCGAGCCCCATCATTTTTGGATCACAACCCATGTTCGCATAACCTAATATGGATGCCAAAGGTTTTGTTCCGTTTTCTTTTGTCCAATCTTCGGAGGCGAGTAAAACGGAGGCAGCTCCATCATTGATCCCGGAGGCATTTCCGGCTGTGACAGTTCCTTCTTTTAAAAATGCAGTCGGTAGATTTTTTAATTGGACTACACATTCTTCACCTCGGATCTGTTCGTCTCGATTTATAAGAATCGGTTTTTTCCCTCCAGACTGAATCTCTATCATTTCGTCGGAAAACTTTCCTTCTAAGCTTGCTTTCTCAGCTCTCACTTGAGAGATTCCAGCCCATTCATCCTGTTCCGATCTGGAAATTTTAAAATGTTGGGAGATGTTCTCCGCAGTCATTCCCATGGTTAGATCCACAAAACAATCCGTTAAACTTTGAGCAAGCCTGTCTTCTGCGATTGAATCTCCATACTTGTTTCCCCATCTGGCTCCTTTTAGCACGAAAGGTGCGTTGCTCATGGATTCGGTTCCACCTGCAAGAACCAATGCATTTTCTTTAGATAGAATTTTACGCGCACCTATCAGTATACTTTCTAATCCGGAACCGCAGAGTCTATTTACGGTAAGTGCGCTGGATTGATTTGAAAGTCCTGATCTAAGCCCGATATGTCTGGCAAGATAAGCGGAATCTTTATTATCTTGTATTACATTTCCATAAATCGATTCTTCTATTTTAGAAGGGTCCACTCCTGTTTTACGTATAGTTTCCTTGGCTGTAAATACCGCCAAGTCGGAGGAGCTATAATCTTTTAATCCTCCGCCGAATTTTCCAAATGGGGTTCTTGCCCCGTCCACTATAACTACCATTCTATCTCCTTATATAATGTATATACACTATATGCTCGTCAAAAAACCACCCTTACGTTACATACCGATTAGACCTGATTTTGAGCTTCCAATACCGGAATTTTTCTGACTTCAGAAAGTATCCTTAAGGTTTCCTGGAATTTAGATTTTCCAAATGATTTAGTGATCTCGTTCTGCGCTTCTTCCCAAAGTAGAATTGCTCCCGCTAATTTGGATTCTCCCTTTTTAGTAAGGGAAAGATTTCGGATATTTCCGGCTTCTTTTTTTTCAATCCGGATTAGACCGTCCCGTTTCAGGATCTCTAAACTTCTTTGCAGGGTGGTTCTGTCTATATCTGTGAGTCTGGAAAGATCTGTGATACTACATTCTTCTTCATGTCCTATCCCGACTAAAATGCTAAATTGTGTGATCCTAAGCCCGGAAGGTTTGAGTATCGTATCGTAATAGGATGTGACCAACCTTGCCGTCCTTCTTAAACTTACATTTAGGCAGGATAGTCCTATTCTTTTGAGTTCGATGGGGGAAGGTTTATTTTTCATGCGTTCTGACCAAATGGTGTGTATGCACTATTCCAGGGTCAAGTTGAAAAATAGTTCGTTTATAGAAGACCAACTAAAATCGGAAGGGTGACTCCCGTTTTAGTTGATCGTCTGCACTTTGGAAAATTAGTGAACTGCTTTCATGAGTTCTACTAATTGGTCTAGAGCTGCATTCCAGCCCTCGTGGAATCCCATCTCCTCATGTTTTTTCCTGCTTTCTTCGTCTTTATGCCGTGCAAGAACATGATACTTGGTTCCATTACCATGTTTTTCTAATGTGAGGATCGCGGTGAAAAATCCTCCGTTAGCGGTCGGTTTAAAACCGGGCTCAAAAATATCAGTGAATACAAGCTTCTCATTTTCAATGATGTCCAAGAAACAGCCGCTGTTTGGGAATTCTTGTCCTTCCGGAGACAACATGGTTGTGCGGAAGATTCCACCTGGGCGAAGATCAATCTCACAATCTATAGTTTTCCAAGGGGCAGGGGTAAACCATTTCAGGATATGTTCCGGGGTGGTCCATGCTTTCCAAACAAGTTCTCTTGGAACATCTACAATCCTTTCCAGGACTAAATCTGTTTTTGGGTCCGGTTGGTAATAATTAGTTTTTGCCATTTTCTTTCTCCTTCATTTCTAGTAAGTAACTGTCTAGCTGGTCTAACCTTCTGTCCCAGTGGGTGCGTTGTCTAACGAACCAATCTTCTCCAGCTTGCATGGTCTCCAGGGTAAGTTTGTAAGTCCTTACCCGGCCCACTTTTTCGGAACGAACCAAAGAAGAATCTTCCAACACTCCTAAATGTTGCATCAAAGAAGGAAGGGCCATTTTGTAAGGCTCTGCCAATTCTCCAACTGTGGCCGGCCCCATGCTCAAACGTTCTAAAATGGACCTTCTTGTAGGGTCCCCCAGAGCATGAAACAAGTTATCTAGACTGTTACTATACTTAGGCACTTACCTAACTATAACATATAAGTAAACTTAGGTAAATACCTAAGTTTTAAAAAAGTGAGAATTTTGGAAAAAAAGTGAAAGGCGCGTCGAAGTTACTACATTGAGAATTTTCACGCCTTTAGCCGATTTAGATGAGTTTATGCAGCTTGCGCCAGGAATCCTAGCGGAAATCCGGCGGTGCACCGTTTATGGTGAACCGCTGATTGGAGCGGAGAGTCCGGTGCCGCGAAGCGGCAGGCGCCCCCCGTCTGGAATATTGAAATCTAAGATTTAAAAGGAAAATCTCCCAGATAGTCCTTCTTAGCCAGTTCCACTCCGTTATGTCTGAGGATATCGTAAGCGGTTACGATATGAAAGAAGAAGTTCGGGATCATATGATGAAGAGCATATTCTTTTCCGGTCAGGGATTTACCTTCCCAACGAGGCAAAGATATTTTTTTGTCGGAAGCTTCTTTATAATCTTCCGGTTTAAGTTCTTTTAAAATTCCTACAACGGAGTCGATCCTGTCTATCACTTCGGAAAGGGTTTTTTCCTTATCTTCGTGAGCTTGGAATTGTTTTCCGGTTAAACGTGCGGCTCCCAATTTTGCTGTGTCGCAAGCTGATTGTATCTGGCGGATAAAATTGTATTGGTCCGGAGCGAGTCTTGCATTCAATAAAACATCTATTTCGATCTTTTTAGATTCGGCGAAACTTTTTCCCTTATCTATAAAACGTTTTAGATGCTCTAAATTTTTGATTACTTGTGTTACTGTGATTTCGTATATCGAAATGTCTGACATACTTCCATGGAAAGCTCGGATAAGGATCTAGCAAGCTTTAAATCCGCATGGATCTTCTTGGATTTTATTGGTCTTCGGTATAAATATCAGAAACAATTTGCATCCGATTCAATTGCACCGATCGAAATAGCTCCTGCTCCGGGAGGTGTGAATGGACCGGAAATGTTCGTTCTAGGATTTCCATAAAAATCAGTTTGTATAAATGGAAGCGACGTAATCGGAAGTGTGATCGTGTTCAGATCCACTCCTCCATACAAAGAAGAACAGGGAGAATTTGTGGATGATGGAATTCCGAAAGGAAGATTAAAATTCCAGATCTTTTCGATCTCAAAAGTATCTGCAAATCTTGGATTTTCTCCGTAACTATTGGAATAATCTCCTACGAATTGTCCTGAAATCGGATGAGCGCAATCTTCTTGGTTTAGTGTGCTTCCGCAGAAAATATATTGGTCCAATCCTATTACTACGGGCACACTTACGAAATAATTATTTCCTCGTATTATGGATCCTGGGTCCGGAGGAGAAGATACACTGATCCCGGCACTATTGGCGGATAATTCTCTGGAGAAAATTTGGTTGTTTAGTATTTTATGAATTCCGAATCCAGCCTGTAAAAATATTCCTGTGGATTTTCCTAAGGATGTATTCTGGGAATTTCCGATGTAGATATCGTTATTTATAATATTACTCGAATCTGCTGCGTCAGTAAAAATGATTCCATACGAATTTTCAGAAACCAAACTGGGATTTAAATATTGATAAGGATTGATCTTATTTTCAGAAACGATTACCGCTTCGAAATTTCCTGTTTCTATCCAAAGTCCTGCGCTGAATCCTATGGGTTCTATACTAACTAATCCATCTAAAATATTTCTGGAAAGTATGATAGGTTGTGTGGTAGAACCTGCTCCTTCTAACATTGCTCCTATAGAATGGGATCTTCCTGATCCTCCTCTTAACCAATTTTCAGTTACGACTACATTGTCGGATTGATTGATGAGTAATCCAGTACGGATCCCAAAGCCGTTTGAATTGGTCTCACTCCCAAAGACCATATTTTTAGAAATAATGATCTGTCCTAGGTTGGTCCTGGAATTTAAAACTTGGATCCCAGTAGAATAATCTCCGTTTAGATTCATCTGTATTTGGAATCCGCTTACTGTAAGATTTGTTGTAGGCAAATTTAAAGAAGTAGTGGAGATCAAAATTGCATTGCAGAAATCCACAAAGGAGGTCCCACAACTGGAAAGTATGTCATCTACGATCCTCGTTCGATGAATACTCGGATCTGAGTCTAGATCCGGAAAACCGGAAGCAAAACCGCCGAATAAGGAAGTATTTCCACTTAAGAAAATTTGAGATGAAGGAGTATAACTTCCTTCTGCAACGAAAACAGAACAGATAGATCCGCTCGAATCGCATTCTTGGATCCCTTTTTCTATACTTCTGCAGAATTGGTTAGGTCCAAAGCCGGTTCCACATCCTGGATCATCTATTCCATTACTTTCATCTACCAAACGAATATTGGAAGATGTTATAAAATCATAATGGATAGGATTTCCATTTTGGATGGGTAAACTTTTTGCGGTACAACCAACTAATTCAAAGAATGAATTTCCGGGAGGACCCCAGAGATCCGGAGGATTCGGTAGGATTACGATCGTATGATCATCCGGCCCGGAAGGATAAGTGATACTTGGTGGATTTCCAAGAGATCCCACATTTGTTTTTCCTGGAAGAGTGATCGGATCGAAACTACAACTTCCAGGATCTACTCCATGGAAAGAGAGTCGGATCGAAACTTTTCCATTAGGTGTGAGTATTTTAGATTTAGGAAAAATTTCCAAAATGGAAATACAATCCAAAAGTAAAGTTAGTGGGGCTCCCGACATGGTTCCGGCTCCTGAGCCGTTTGGAATGAAAGAGCAAGAATGTCCTGTAGGTGTTGAAACAAAACTAACGGAATAACCCGCAGAATCTCCCACTTTATGTGCGAATGTTTTTGTTCCATCGGATGTAAAAGTAATCTTGTCCGACATATTTTGGAGAACGAGTGGAGAAGTCCCGGCAATAGAAGGATCCAATCCAATCACTTTCACGGATAGATCGTAAAATACTTTTCCACAACTGATAAAAATAACGGTCTTTGGATATACAATTGGTCCTTCCGGATTACTGAGCTTACATTCTTGCTGGGAAGACGCTCCTGAAATTCCTATTATGGAAACTGAATATTGGTTTCCCATTTTTGTCAGAGTAGGAAATGCCTGGGTTCCGTTAGAAGAAAATGCCAAACTTTCTCCCAATTGGTTGGAAACTGTAAGTGTTCCGGAGCCTAGGCCGGAAACTTGCACAAATACTTTGATCGGAGTATTGAATGCATCCAGATCTGTTTTTAAACTGAAAAGATCTAAAAGTGTGGATGCTTGTGGCGGTTTATAACAAGTAATATTAGCAAAAAGTATGAGCAGAAAAAATAGGACCCCGCAAGAGTAATATTTCATATTTATCTTAACAAGGATCCGGCTGAAGTTTACTGAATGGAAGTCTGGACTGGAAAATCCACAGAATTCCCTGGAGAAGAGAGTTTGATCGAGTAGAACGTATTAGTACTTCCATCAAAATTAGGATCGAAAATATAAACTCCGTCTCCTAACGCACCTGCACTGGTATAACATCTGGAAGTTCTACAAGTAGTGGAGCTTCCTGTAGTAAAATTCATTCCAAGCATGGATCCGGAATAATTTGTAACAGTTCCTAAGGCACCACTAGTTGAGTTCAATGGAGCATGGTATACATCAAAAAATAAAGAGCTACCTTGGCTACATCTCAGATCGTAACCCAATAATACTCTTGATCCTATATTTCCAGGAGAAGGAAGATAGGTTTGGAATCCAGTTCCGCTTGGATGACAACCATTCGGGTTCGTGTCTTTTCGGATCTGAGTAGGAACTCCTGCTAAATTTCTCCATTCCATTAAGCTGGAATCGATTGAGTTCCCTGAGATATCCAAATTGGATCTATTAAAAAAAAGCCATATATCGGAAGAAGTTCTTACGAATTTAGGATAGGCAGCACCTGCAGAACCTACTGGAAGAACTGCGCCCGTGGAACCGGTTCCGGAAGATAGAAACAATTGATTGATCTGTGATGCGGTCCCATTCGTAAAACGGAATACTGTTACGTAATTATTCGGCGCATCATCCGTATCATTGTCATGGTCTTCAAAAGCGGTTACATATTTACTTCCGTCCCAAATTACGTCCGAATATCCGAACGTGGTACCTATTGCTCCGGAAATAGATTTAATGTTTGTAGGAGTTCCTATCAGAGTGCCATCCGATTGGATACGGATATATCTTATTAAATTCGAGAAAGATGTGCTTCCTCCGAATTCTACGAAAACTACTACGAACTCATCCAGATCAGGATTATAAGCGGAAGATAATGTACTAATCTTAGCACCAGAAGCGGTAGAAATTAATCCGGCCACAGTTATATCCGAGCCGATCGCAGTGTGTTCAATATCCAGAAATCTAGCTTTGATCGTACCTATAGTTGAAGTCCAAACTGCCAGGTATTTGCTCCCGGACCAGACTAGATCGAGCATTGGCACTCCAGCACTCGTGCTAAAAAACATTGGAGTTCCTACAACTGAAGATGTCTTTTGATTCACTTGGAATAGATTCATGACCGGAACGCTTCCGGAAAACCAGGTCCCGAAAACCGCTAAGTTTCTTTCGCAGTCGATCTTTGAAGCGGCAACTAAACCGGCTTTTCCGGAATCTCCTGTCAGAGTGCAATTTTGTCCTCCCGTATAAGTTCCGAGAGTGATCGTAAAATTTGAACCGGCATCCAATTCATCCGGAAAGGAGAAGGTCCCGTTATCCGAAATCTGAAGATCTTGGGTCTCGGACGTATCTGTGTTTGTAAGGGTTAGATTCATTTCTTTACCGGACTTATTTAAGTATCCGATAACGTTAACTTTAACAAGAGAAGGCCCGGGAGAATGGTTTCCAAAAACTCCTATGTTACCGTCGAATGCTATGGCACCTATCGCGGAGGAGCTTGCGTCTATACTCACTGCTTTTGCGTTATTACACCCAGTGAAAAGAAGTACAATCAAGAGCAATACTGTAACAAATAGAGCGGCTTTTAAAAGAATGTCTTGGACTTCCTCGTCTTTCAGAAATTTTTGCATGTCTTAATCCCTCGTATAACTCTCGTTTGTTTTAGGGTTGGCTTCTAAAAAAACAGACAAGTCGTTCAGTTAAATTTGAGGGGAAAAGCCGGTTTGGAAGCGATTTTGGAATGAACGCTACTGATTCCGGAACGGGAGTATGAAGGGTGAAATTGCCTCGGTTTTGATCCTAAAAATATCCGTTTAATTCGACTAGAAAAGCATGGGGATTGAAATTACTTCCTCTATAGTTCGGGATCTGATATCCGAAGGAGATTGAATATTTTTCGCTTATAGTATGAGAAAAACCGCAAACAGAAACTCCTAAGGAATTTACTCCAGAGATACTATCACATAAAAAATCCAGACGATTCGGAATAAGCTCCACATTTAGCCCATACATAAATCCGTTTAACTGAACCCCAGGCTCCGGACTAGGAAGTAACTTCTGTTTATATCTTCCAAAAAAAGCGTTATTTCCCATGTAAGCTCCTAAATAAAATTTGACTCCCAAACTTTTGAGCTCATAAGAACTCATTCCAAAATTGAAAGTGGCAAAATTAGAATCCGAAACAGTCTGGCCAAAACTCGCACCAGATTTTGTTCCGAAGCTGAAAGCAATAGACTCTGTGGCTTCTATCTTTTTCTGATAGATCAGGAGTAAATTAGGGGAAACATAAGCTTCCGGAACCAAAGTATTTATAGTTGGGTAATTTCCGGTTTGGGAAGAATATGTTTCTAAAAAATAATTCCCAGCATACAATCCGATCTCCTGGTTATCACCGAGTCCATACATATAGGTAGTATCGAACTGGGTCCTATCGGAATAGAATATGATCTGTTCCTGAAAGAAATTCCTGTCCTTCCCGGTAATTTTCATGTCCGGCACGTTGAATAGATCCTGCTGGGAGAATAAAAACCCGGAAGGAAGTAAGAATAGTTTAGAATATATGAATACCCTTTTAAAAGAAGGGAAAAATTTTGGGCCCAAATAAAATTCCTTTGATCCGAAAACGTATGGATATCCTTAAAAAAGAATATCTAGGATTTATAATATTCTTCGTACTAAACGAAGAATCGGATTTTAGGAAAGAGCAGGAGGGGGCCTTGCGAATAAATAAGTATTTAACTGAAAAGAATGGAGTTCCGTTTTGGAAAATAAGGTAAAAAAGGTTAAAAAGGATCTTTTTAAACCGTTTAAAGAAGAAGGATCCTTTTTGGTCTTATCTTTTTGATGAAAGTCCTCATTTTGATCGAATTGTGCAAAATGATTGGAAGAAAATCTGGGTTTGGTTTTTTGAGAAGGTAGTTTGAAACTAGAAGAATGATTACGTTTATAGAGTAGATAATTATTATAGGCGGTTTCTTCGTAATCGTTCGGCGCGGTCAAAAAGAATGCGACCAGGGCCAGGATGAAGAGATGGAAACGAGGCATTCGGAGAAACCTAAAACCAGTTTTTCAAAGCTTACAGAAATGAAAATTAGAAATTATCAAAATATCCCTCGAATGAGGGAGGGATATTTTTTTTTAAAAATTCCAATTTGTTTTTCAATTTTTTATAATTGGATTGTAACAGCGTCTGCTATCGAATGTAAATATATTTGCATGCAAAAATTTCTGAAAAAAGGAATTCCTTACGGGACGGCGGTCCTTCTTCTTTTCTTTTTAGAATCTTGCGCGTTCAAATCTATGAATCTTGCCTTCGAAGCAATATTCGAAGCCCAGATCGCCTGCTTAGTTACAGGAGATACCTGTCTAGACGCAAGCACGACTCCACCTCCCACTGATGTAACACCTCCAACAGTAACGATCACAAATCTTCCCACTTCGGGAAGGCCGACTGTAGAGACAGGATTTTTAAAAGGAACTTCTTCCGATGATATTTTGGTTTCCTCCGTGCAGATTAGTATCGATGGAGGAACTTATACTACTGCGACAGGAACAACTAGTTGGAGTTTTGCTTTGCCTTCAGGTTCTTCTACTTGGAGACACGGATCTTTTCATTCGATCGATATCAGAAGTGTGGACTCCAGCACAAATATTTCTACTGTGCTGAGCCTGAATGTAAGGAAGGGTTATAACCGAGATCTGAACGGAGATGGTTACGCTGATATAGCCGTCATGGCTCCTGGAGATGCTTCCGGACTGGGAGTGGCATATATTTTTAACGGAGGACCTTCCGGAATTACTGCGACCACCATGAGTGCGGCAGACCATTCTATTACAGGACAAGGAAGAATGGGATACGCTTCCGCAATGGGAGATGTAAATGGAGATGGTTTTGGAGATCTTGCGATAGGAGCTTCCGATTATTCAGGACAACAAGGGATTACTTATATATTCCACGGAAGCACTTCTGGTATTACCACGAACACTGCTGCAAGTGCAAACCGTATCCTAACTTATACAGGTTCAAACGAATTTGGGTATGCCATTGCATTAGGAGATGTTAATGGAGATGGATACGATGATCTCGCCAATGGCGTGTATCATATTCCCCTTGCATTTATTTATTATAGCACTGGATCCGGAGGTATTTCTTCGACTGCAGGAACTACTATTTCAGGTCCGGGAGCGAGTAATTTTGCCTGTGGGATAGGCTTAGGCGATATTAACGGGGACGGATTTTCAGATCTGATTGTGGGTGGAAATGCATTCGGGGGTGGCGGTAATACAGGAGGAGTTTGGATCTTCCATAGCAGCGGTTCTGCGGGAGTTACTGTAAATTCCTATACATTAGCAAACACTACTATAACCGGAGAGACTGCGAGTAATTTTGGGATCCGTATGTATACGGGAGATGTAAATGGGGATGGGTATGCAGATCTCGCCGTAGGAGCTCCTCAATACAATGGCTTTTTTGGAAGAAGTTATGTATTCAATAGTACCGGGACTACAAGTGGGATCACTGTCTCTTTAGCTGCAAGTGCAAACACTATAATCAATGCTGTCTCTGCAAGTTCCCTAGGACTTGCTGTTGCACTGGGAGATGTGAATGGAGACGGATATGATGATTTTGCCACAGGAGCTCCTGGTTATTCCACTAACCAGGGAAGGGTTTATATAAATTTAAGTGATGGTAATCAGATTCCAATTGGTTCTGTAAATCTAATTGTGGGGGAATCTGTTAACCAGGCTTTCGGAAATGCAGCAATAATCTCCGACATAAATGGAGACGGGCTGGGAGACTTAGTGGCTGCAGCATACGTTTATCCGGATGGGGTTGCGTTATCTGGACGAGTTTATATTTTTCATAGTTTCGGATCCGGGTACCCCGCAGCGGTTGCAAGTTCTGCAAATACGATTATTTCTGGTGCCGCAGGAAGCGAATTCGGAAGTAATCTAGTGGATGCAAATATTCCGAAGGACCTATATCCTAGATTTTTAGGAGTTTGGACCTTCGGGAATTTAGAAACTTATAGGATCCAAATTTAAGAAAAACGAATATTTAGGTAAGTTTCGGCCTTCTCTTTTCCTTCAAAGCGCTCATCGCTTCCAATAGATTTGCCACTACTTTAGGATCTTCGAAACTACTCTTAGTAAATTCCAATTGGGTTTCGAATTTATCATTGATCTCTTTATTGATCGCAGCTTTGGTCCTTCTATAAGCGCTTGGTGCGATTGCCATTACCTCGTCCAATTTTTTCAGAACAAGTTTACGTAAGTCTTCCTTATTTTCCGCAGTTTCATTGATCAAAGAAATTTCCTTTGCTTCTCCTGCTTTATAAGCTGTTCCTAAAAGACAAACTTCGTTCAGATATTCCGATTTAACAGTGATCTTTAACTTATCGATAAAGCTGATCGGAAGTGGAAGTCCAACAAGGACTTCTGTAAATGCGATCCTCGCTTTGCCTTCCAACATAAATTTAAAATCGCAAGCAAGAGTCATAACGGCGCCTCCTCCCATCGCATAACCAGTCACTTCTGCAAGAAGAGGTTTTCCAAAACTCAAAAGTTTACCGAATAGGATCACGATTTGGCCCATCTCGGCAGTAAGCTTTTCTCTAGGAGTGTTTAGGATATTCTCCGCATCGATGCCGTTGGAAAAAAATTTAGGATTGTCGGAGTTTAGGAGGACAGCGCGGATATTATCGTCCTTGTCGATCTCAGCCAGAATATTTTCCAGCTCAATCATATTCTCCCTAGTCAAAGAATTCTGATCATTAGTTTGTATTTTAATACATTCGGCTCTGCCGTTTTTTAATTGGATTGGTTCCCGCAAATAGTTCATAGGGCATGATTAGGAACTCCAACATAAGTGATCTACTCGAATTTTATGGTTTAAATCACAAACTAATCATGCCCTGAGGAAAAGGAAAAATTTTATCTATAACCTCCAGACGCGTTGATCCTTTCTCCGGTAAGCCAATAGGAATCTTCGGAAGCTAGGAATAATGCGACCTTAGCGATATCTTCAGGCTGTCCTAATCTTCCCAAAGGAGTTTTGGAAACGATTGCTTTTTCCATTTCACTACCAATCATTCCAAGCCTATGAGCTCCTTCCGTTTCCACACCACCTGGAGCGATCGTATTCACCCTTATTTTTTTCGAACTAAGTTCCAAAGCCAATACTTGGGAAACGGTGTCTAATGCACCCTTAGTAGAAGCATACACAACTGAATTCGGAACAGGGATATCGCTCACAATGGAACTGATATTGATGACTGATCCGCCTTCCGGAGCGAAATAATTCAAAGATTCCTGAGTAGCAAGGATAGGACCCAAAACATTCGTGTTCATTTGTCTATGAAACTCATCTTCTGTTACCGCTTCCAAAGGAGCAAACTCGAATACACCTGCGTTATTCACTAGGATATTCACGGAACCAAAAGCCTTTTTCGTTTCTGAAAAAAGACGTTTTACATCCGAGGACTTGGACATATCACCTTGGACTGCGATTGCCTTTCCTCCGCTTTTCTCAATCTCTGCCACAACTTTATCTGCGCCTTCTTTGCTAGAAGAATAGTTTACCACTACGGAAGCACCTGCAGAACCTAATGTTTTAGCGATACTTGCTCCAATTCCTTTGGAAGCTCCTGTTACCACTGCGACTTTACCTTTTAACTGACTCATAAGATTACTCCTGAATATTCAGATCTAAATAATTTTATAGTTAGACAAGTATCGAATTATTTATTTCGAAAATATTTAGATATTTCGATAATTATCGAACTAATAAATAAAATGAGCGGCGGTCGGTTTTAGCCTAGATCTGGGAAAGTTTATCTAAGTATGCCTTGAATACATCCCTTCTCAGGATGATATTCACAAATTTACCGTCTTTGGAGGTTTCGATCAGCCCTGCATTTTCCAGTTCTTTAATGTGATGAGAAAGTGTAGCCGGGCTTATTTCTTGGGATTTATTAAGAGTACTACAGGCAGTAGGTTCTTTGTTAGAGCCGATACATTGCAAAAGCTGAAATCTCCTAGGCTCAGCAAGTGCCCTGGAAATTTTAGTAAATTCCTTTTCAGTAAGTTTTACAGGCTTGGGATTTGGCACTCTCTCCATGTTTCATCCATTAGACGGTCCTGTCTAAAAGAAATTATCATTTTTAAGAGTGCCCGAAAGCATTGGTATCTTAGGAAACAGAAACCTTCTTACTATTGTTGGACGCAGATAAACTTTTTGGAAACGGAACAGCTATCGTTTCCGGAACTGACTGACCCTGACCCTAATACGTTTCCGATTCCGTACTGCCCGGTAATCCCGGAAGTGATATCGTCTGTCCACATATTACAATGGTTGCTTGCAGTAGTCCAATTCGAATTCAAACCGGTCCAGAAAGAATCAGATCCGCTTCCACTGAACGCGGTAGTCAAACTTCCGAAACTGAAAAGTTTAAAAGAATTCGTAGTAAATACTTTATTAGAATAAGGTAAACCACCATTCTTAAGATAATAATCCGTGCTTGCGTCCAAGACCCAGTTTGTTTGTCCGCTGGCGTTTGTTCCAGTCGTAGTGGCAACCCTGGTGGAACCGTCCACGATCAAGGCCTTATAAGTAGCACTTCCCATATCTGTAGGTTTGTTAGGATCCGCACCATCGTTACAACTATCGTCGGCAACAGTCATTCCGGAGTTCAGGTTTCCACTTTTGGTAAGTGAGGTAATCCAGATCAACTTATCATTATCCAAGTTTTGGACTCCGCAATAGTCAGGAGGCTGGTATTGATCAAAAGTTGCATCACTACTTGTGAGGAGACTAAAAGACACACAACTGCTCTGAGTGCCATCCACTCTATTATCGTTTTTACCGGTGATCGTGATCGTCTTGTTTATATTATAATCTGAAGAAGTGAATGTTAAGCTCGTAGGACTCACACTCGCACATTCCGTACTTCCTGATTTACAGGAAAGAGTAAATGTAACATCTCCGGTCGGAGGGGATGATAATCCCAATTTTACCTTGAATGTTGCACTTGTACCATCTTCGCTAGTATCTCCACTTATATTCGAAAATGTTAATACTTGCTCATCGTCAATATTCCGGATAGGAGTAGAAGGTGAGGTATACGTCAATCCACCCGTTGCCGTCCCGTAAATTATATTATACAAAACATTCCCATCTACAAGAGCATCATCGACGCCTGATGCTATGATCTTATTAGTTCCGGAAGAGATCATTGTGTTCCAGTTCCCGGAAGTAATCGTAGCAGAAGCGGTCACATTTCCCTCCGTAGTATCATCGCTGGAAGCAGGAACAGTTACCGCAGAGCTCGGAGAAGATTGCGTAATCAGATATACGGTAGCAGTTCCTCCTCCTTCACTTGTGGAAAATCCTCCTGATCTTCTACAAGAAGAAATGAGATTATCAACATCATTGTCACAGCTATAATATACGAAAGAAGGATTTTTAACGAATGTGGTGCTTCCATATTTATCATCAGTTGTTGTGTTAGAAGTGGAAACTGTATAATCGTGATTTCCTTCGTTAGCACCGTTCGTATTTCCGGTTACAGTAACTTCTCTATCCTGGTCCCATCCACCGGCTACTCCTTTAGAAGGAGTGAAGACTAAGCTGGAGGTATTTAAAATTCCATCGTTAGTTGTACTTCCACTCGAAAGATTTAAAGTAACATTAGAAAGAGGTTGGGATCTCAATCGGATCGTAAACTTGGAATAGGTTTGAGGATCCAATTTTGCAGAATCGTCCGTAGCAAATCCGTTAATAGAAACGGAGGAATTACTAGTAAGAGTAGTATTTCCATTTGCAACGATCACAAAACCTGCAGTGTCATCATCCAAATTGTTTACGGTAACAAAATTCGGGCTAGGAGTTCTGTTATTATATTTTGAATCGGAGCTGGTTGCCTTATTCACTCTGATCTGGTATTGCACATTCCCATCCATCACATCGTCGTCCACTCCGGTTACGACCACTGATTGAGGTGAATTCCAGTTGGAAGGAGTGAATACAACCTGAGTCTGGTCGATCGTGCCTTCTTGGTTGCTTAAATTTACCGAATCTTTCTTTTCATTAAAGGAAACGGTAACATTAGATGTAGGTTCACTTGTGAGAACTACAGTGAAGAATGCGTTTTGTCCGGCTTCGTTTGTATTTGTGTTTAAGGTGGAAACCGCGATCCCTGGAGTATCGTCGTCAGTAATATTTATTTTTACATCGGGAGGGTTTTCATTTCCGTAATCAGTTGCGATTCCTAAAACTATATTCACGATGACGTTCCCATCAGCGATCTCGTTATTTACAGGAGTTACTGTAACGATTTGGGGATTATTGTAATTTGCAGGTGTAAACGTAAGTAGAGAAGTATCTACGGTGGCTCTAGATGGATTCGAGCTGGAGACTGGGATAGTTACATTTCCAGGAGGTTCCACGGTTAATGTGACAGTGAATGTTTTGGCGGCCCCTGCTTCGTTGATATTCAAAGTAGTAGGCGTTACTATTATGGCAGGTTCTTCATAATCTATATTTGTAACTGAAACGGAAGATAATATTAGATTATTATAATTTGTATCCGAGCTGGTCGAATTTCCGAAATTGATCTTGTATTGGATATTTCCATCTGTGAGAACATCATCCACCCCAGTGATCGTTACTACCTGAGGAGTATTAAAATTCCCACTTGTAAATGTTAAAGAAGCAGGGGACACGGTCCCTTCTGTCAAATCCGAACTTTGGACAGTCGGAATCACAACATTGGAAGAAGGCGCTTTGCTTAGAACTACGGTAAAACTGGCTGTGTTTCCTTTTTCCGTAGTGATCAAATTTTTTTTCGGAGAGACTACGATATTATATGAATCATCATCAATTACTGTGATCCCGATCGAAGGAGTATAGAGACCATTATAGGATTTGTCTTCACTGGTCGCCTTGCCCACATAAAGAGAAATGTCTTTATTTCCCTCAACAGCCAGATTGTCGATGCCTGTAATCGTAATAGTCTGGGGAGAGTCCCAATTACTTGCAGTAAACGTTACTGTAGGGACAGAAATTATTGCTCGATCCGTATGACTTAAGCTAAGAGGAAGAGTCACATCCGCAGTAGGGATTTTGTTCAGTCGAATTTCTATATCTAAGGTTCCATTGGTTGGATTTTCGGGGACCGCATAAGAATAATCGGGAGAAGAGACTGTTACTCCGTTTCCACTTTGGGAATATTTTTCACTCGCACCGAAGAGTATATAATCCAAAGAATTCGTCGAACCCTTACACTCAAGTAGAAGTAAAACCATAAGAATAAAGATGGAAATTGGATGCCTTTTGCGGATTCGTTTCATCGACCTCAGTCCAGTTTGGTTTCTGCGATTAAGGCTAGGCATTCTCAAATAGAAATTAACTCTAATCTTTTTCAGAAATTTCGTAAAAAAGTTTTAGACCATTCCTTAAGTGCCAAGTAAAGATTTTGTTTTTAATAAAATCTTAAAACTTACATAAGACTTCGTGAATATTATAAAAAAGTAGTATCTTGTGTGAGTTCTATCCAGCACAAGGGTCATAACTTTCTTCTTCAAATCGTATTCGAGTGGTGATTATTAATTCTCGTATTTCTTTTTTACTCTTTTTAACCGTATCTTTTTTATTCATGGATTGCGCTCGGACAAGATATGCCATCGTTGAGTCTAAATCTTTCCAAAAATTTTGCGGATGTGTTCCGGAAGATGAGATCCCTGCAAACTCCAAGGAAGAAGCTTTAGGTACATTAAGTGAAGGGGCTTTAGATGATCTGGGAACCCCAAATTACTTGGAGATCATGTATCGAGGTTTAAAAAAGGCGTTTGAGTTTTCAGGAACTACATTCGAACAATCTGACGAAGGCCTGAAGGCTCCGGGAGTCGAACTCAAACGAATAGAAGAAGATAAAAAATTAAAAGAACTTTTGATCATTATAGATGGGGACGTTGCATTTCCTTCCGGTAGATCCACATTAACTCCGAAAGCAAAGGAACTTATCTCTAAGATTGCCGACGCCTTAGTTGCTTATCCTGAAACGAATGTTAGGATCGGAGGGCATACGGATACTCCTGGTTCCTTCACTTCAAATCTAAAATTGAGTAAGGAAAGATCCCAAGCAGTAAAACAAGAGCTCAAACAATCCCATGAAATTATAGAGGAGAGATTTAAGGAAGTGGATGGATACGCGGATCTGCGTAAGATCGTTGATACTTTCTTCTCCGAAAAAAAGAATCGAAGAACCGAAATATACGTCGGAACGGTTCGGATCGTATATTAAGGGAATTCGAATGAGATTCTTTATGATTTCGAATTTTAAAATTTTATTAAGCTTCTCTTTATTTTTATCCTTTATAAGTCCGAATTTTGCACAGGAACTGGAAAAGCCGGAACAACCATCTACTGTTAAACCAGAGGAGGGTGTTAAAGAAATTTCTTCTTGGTTTAACGATCCTAATGATAAATTTAGTAAGGTTTTCGAACATAGATTGATGATTCGTGTAGGCGCGGGAATCGGAAATCTTTCTCCCGCAATATTGAATGAAACTGGACCTGCCTGGTCCAAGGATTCAATATTCCGAAACATAATGGATCCTGATTCTCCGACTTCTTTTCCTTATAAAGAGGCAAAATCATTGGGAGTTCAAACTCAGGCCTGGGATATCAGTTATGGATGGAAAAATCGATTCGAGATTCAGTCCGCGAGAAATTCCACATTAGGAAAATATGGTAAAGAGGAGCCTGCCTCCACAAATTTTATCACTCCTAGAACGGATCTATATTGGGCTTCAGCATTTGAAGGTAACCGACTACTTCGATTCAATGGTGTTAATGATCATTTAAGATTTTCTTATATTCATCCTTTTACTTCTAGGTTTAGGATCGGACCCTCCGTAAATTTTCATAGATATGCGGAGCAGGACACCGGTTCTTACGGATCATATTCTACTTCTCGCCCAGGTGCTCCAGTTCCGGATAAGGCAACCTGGTCGGTCGGAGGAAACGTAGAGTCCAATTTTTCCATGAAAGGAATTCTTCCGGGGATTTATCTGAAATTCAAAATTACAGAATGGTGGGAGATCCGTTCTCGTTTAGAATATTTGGATCGGAAAGGTGATTTTTCCGCGATCGGAAGTCAGATCTTACAAGAGTCAGTTTCAGGAGGACCTGGGACTTATAGTATTTCCGCTCCTGCTTATGGAGGGAAAGTTGCAGATAAGGGGACTATATTTATGTTCGAGTCCTCGTTCAGATATTGTAGGTTTAGCCTCGATATTGGAATGATCCGTCAAGATATTACGAGAAGTTATTCTATGTATGTGGGTAATACCACTGGAACGGTTTCTACAAACGATTATCTATTACGTTTCCCGAATGTAGATTTGGGACAAATGAGTCATCATTCCAAACAAACCTTGACAGAAGTGTATATCATGCCCGGAGCCTCGTTTTTTTACGACTCAGACGGAATCTATTGATCCAGTTCATATTCTTTTTTTAGAGATCCTAAAGTGATTTCTCCGCTCTGATTTCGTAACAGAATCCTTTTTTACATAAAATCGCATAATTCGGACTATTTTGACCTGAATTTGAAATAAATAGTTGATTTAAGTTTCCTAAAAACCGTAGAATATCCCCTCGGTTTGGCCCAGGGAAGTTTTAGAAAAAGTTAAACTATGGCAGCTAAGGATAGTACCGAGATAGAGATCGATTTATTATTAGAGGCCATCTATCAGAAATACGGGTACGATTTTAGGCAATATTCGGACGCTCATATAAAGCGTAGGATCACGAATCGGATGGTATTATCCGGATGTAATACGGTTTCGGAAATGCAGTTTCAACTTCTACATAACAAAAGTTTTGCAAACGATCTATTACATGATCTGTCTATCACGGTTACGGAAATGTTCCGAGATCCTGGTTTTTATAGATCGGTTCGTGAAAAGATCATTCCAATCTTAAAAACATATCCATTCATAAAGGTCTGGCATGCAGGATGTTCCACAGGAGAAGAGGCCTACTCTATGGCAATTCTTCTAACGGAAGAAGGCCTTATGGAAAGAACAACCATTTACGCAACCGATTTCAACCAACGGGCCCTCGACGATGCAAAACAAGGTATATTTTCGAATAATTTAATAAAGGAATATACTACAAATTACCAAGCTGCGGGGGGAAGGTCCGCTTTTTCGGATTATTATATCGCCGATGAGAATATGGCCATCATGAACCAAAATCTAAAAAAGAATATAGTCTGGGCGAATCATAATCTCGTGACGGATAGCGTATTTGCGGAGGTTCATATGATATTGTGCAGGAATGTACTTATCTATTTCAAAAGAGAACTTCAGAACAAGGTGCATAAGATGTTTTACGAAAGTTTAATTAAGGGAGGTGTTCTTTGTTTGGGCTCTAAGGAAGGGATGTATTTTAGCGAATTGAAAGATGCATACCAAGATTTGGATTCAAGGCAGAAAGTATTTAAGAAGAAATATTAAGTATTTATAAATTGATGTAGATGGGATACGGGGCGATTGTGATAGGGGTTTCTTCGGGCGGCCTGAACGCTCTTATGAAGATATTACCTTCTTTGCCTGAAAATTATCCCCTTCCAATTGTGGTTGTACAACACGTGAGCCCTCGTTCGGACGGATATTGGATCGAAAGTATGAACAGGACCTGCGGGTTGAATGTAAAAGAAGCAGACGAAAAAGAAAAAATAGAACGAGGGAATATTTATATGGCTCCTGCGAATTACCATCTATTGATGGAAAAAGACAAAACATTCTCTTTAAGCACAGAGGCAAAAGTAAATTTTGCAAGGCCGTCGATTGATGTACTTTTTGAATCTGCAGCGGAGGCCTATAGAGACGAGTTGATCGGAATTATTTTAACAGGCTCCAATTCGGACGGAGCCCTCGGACTTAGAAAAATAAAGGAAGAAGGTGGACTGACTATCGTACAAGACCCTGAAACCGCAGAATCTCCTTCTATGCCTGCATATGCAATCTCTACTTCTTCTGTGGATCATATTCTTCCTTTAGAAGAGATGGCGAATTTTTTAAAAACATTAGGTGAGAGTGATTGAAGTGGATTTGAAAAAGATGACGATCCGAACCAAACTATTTATAGGCTTTTCTCTGCTGCTTTCTATATTCGTAGGTACATCCATATTTGTGATAGATAAACTTTCTGAATCGAATATGAGATTGCAAAGGATTGTGGATGGCTCTGCCAAAAGAGTGAATCTATCCAACGAGATCATGATCGCTTTATTGGATTCTACTCGTCACGAAAAAAATGTCATCATCGAAAGACGTACGGAACAGATGCTTTATTTTAGGGATCGTTTTCTGAAAGCCGCTGATACCGTGGACGACAAAATGTTACAATTAAACGAGCTCTCCGATGCAGAGGGAAAGGTTTTGTTGGAAGAATTCAAAACTTCCTGGAAACAATTGCGAAAATACCAGGATGAGATTGTAACTCTTGCGTTAAAGAATGTTAATGATCAGGCATTTGCGATATCTGCAGGGCCCGCATTGATAGTAAGAGATACTGCTATGAAACAATTCGCCAGGATTGTGGAGCGGAACGAAAAACTAATGGAGTTTGAGAAAAAGAAGAATATTGGGGATTTCGAATATACCTTCTCCTTTTTGGTATTTTTAGTCATTTCGTGTGTAGTGATCGTGATTGCTGTGTCTTTCTGGATTGTAAGGAGTATAACAGATAGGATCTACTTTATCGCAAACGAGGCGGAAAAAATCGCAAGCAGAGAATTTTCTGACCAAATATTGGAAGATTCTAATGAAGACGAATTAAGGCTGATTTTCGATTCTTTGGTGAATATTAACGAAAGTTTCAAAGAAGTAGCGCATAATGCAAATACCGTAGCATCCGGTGATTATAATGTGGTTTTTCGGCCGAAATCCGAAAAGGATTCCCTTGGGCTCTCGTTACTAAAGATGACTCAATCCCTTCGTTCCACTACATCCGAAAATGAAAAACATATTTGGTTGACCCAAGGCCAGAATCGATTGAACGAAGGGTTAAGAGGGGACCAGACAATTGAGGGCCTTGCCCAAAGTATAGTGAACTTCTTTGGAGAATATTTGAGAGCTCAAATAGGGGCCATTTATCTTTCCGATGAAAAAGACAAGTCGCTGAAATTGACCGGCGAATATGCGTTTACCGGAGGAAAACTGGCGGATTATTTTTCCTTAAAGGAAGGTCTGGTAGGACAAGTCGCTTCCCAACAAAAAGAAATGTTGGTTACCGATGTACATGAGGATCATATTAAGATCCAATCCTCCTTTTTAAATACTAAACCCACCGATCTGTTCCTGATTCCATTTCTATTCGAAGGCCAAACACTCGGAGTGATCGAGATCGGAAAACTTTCTAAGTTTACCGGGACCGAGTTGGAGTTCTTAAGATCCTGTATGGAGAATGTGGGGATCAGTCTTAACTCTGCAATTTCCAGGAAAAAGATCCAAACATTATTGGAAGAGACACAGGTGCAGAGCGAAGAACTGCAATCCCAGCAGGAAGAACTAAAACAAATGAACGAGGAACTGGAGGAACAGACCCAGATCTTAAAACAGCAACAAGAAGAACTTAGGATCACAAACGAAGAGTTGGAAGAACAGACCCAGGCTTTGGAAATTAAAAATAAAGAAGTAGAGAATGCAAGATTAGATATAGAACAAAAAAGTAAACAATTGGAGATCAGCAGCAAATACAAATCCGAATTTTTGGCCAATATGTCTCACGAACTTCGGACTCCATTGAATAGTCTTTTGATTCTGTCCAAGGATCTTTCGGAAAACAATAAAAAGAACCTGAGTTCCGATCAGGTGGAAAGTGCGAATATTATTTATAAAAGTGGTCAGGATTTATTAGTCCTTATCAATGAAGTATTAGATCTTTCTAAAATTGAATCCGGGAAAATGCAGGTTAATTTGGAAAAGGTCTCCGTCCGCAAATTCGTGGATTCCTTACTCAAAGATTTCAAACATCAGGCGGATAAAAAACAATTGAGTCTAATCGGTTTTGTATCCGAGGATTGCCCAGAGTATATTTCTACGGATTCTCTACGTTTGAATCAGATTCTCAAAAATTTACTGTCGAATGCATTAAAGTTTACCGAAAAAGGAAAAATCGCCTTGGAAGTCCGGCCGGATGGATATCAGAAAATTATAATATCCGTCTCTGACACTGGAATAGGTATCCCGGAAGAAAAACAGATGTCCATATTTGAAGCGTTTCAGCAGGCGGATGGAAGTACTTCTCGTAAATATGGAGGAACAGGCTTAGGTTTATCTATATCGAGAGAGTTGGCTAAAATTTTAGGAGGTTATATAGGCTTAGAAAGTAAGATCAATCAGGGGTCTACTTTTTCCCTTTCGATTCCAGTAGAGATAAAAAAGGAAAATGGAACTGTTCACTCCGAAGGAGAAGTTCCTTTGACTGAACAAAGACCATCTTCCGTTCCCAAAGAAGCTCGATTTATAGATTCACCGAGCGCGGAAGACGACAGGGAAATCATTTCAGAAAATGATAAAGTAGTTTTGATTATCGAAGATGATCTGAAATTTGCTTCGGTTCTGATCAAACAGGCGCATGATAAGGACTTTAAATGTTTATCGGCATCTACGGGGGAAGATGGGCTGATACTTGCGGAAAAACATCTGCCTAATGCCATTATTTTAGATTTGAATCTTCCAGGGATAAACGGTCATACCGTATTGAATGAACTTAAATCCAATCCAAAAGTGAGGCATATCCCAGTCCATGTAATCTCGGGTAACGAGTATTCCATCGATCCTATTAAAGAAGGTGCTGTGGAATATTTGGTGAAACCTGTAAATAAAAGAGAATTGGAAGAGGCATTTAACAGGATAGAGAACTTCATCAATCGAAAGATGAAAAATTTACTTATCATCGAGGACGACGATAATTCCAGGATTGCTATGAGAAAGCTGATCGGGAATGGGGACGTAAAATGTTTTGAGGCAAGCAATGGTAAAGACGCGATCAAGGCTTACCAAGAAAATTATTTCGATTGTATCGTTTTGGATATAGGACTTCCCGATATGAGCGGATTCGAACTCATCTACGAGTTGGAAAAAACGAAAGGCCAGGCAATGCCCCCTATTATCATCTATACGGGTAAAGAGCTGACCAGGGAAGAGAACGCAGAACTCCAAAAATATGCGGAGAGTATCATCATCAAAGGTGTAAAATCGGAAGAAAGATTATTGGATGAGACCGCACTTTTCCTTCATAGGACCATTAGCAAACTTCCGGAAGGAAAACAAAAGATCATAAATAATCTATATGATAAGGAAGCTATTTTCCAGAAAAAGAAAGTCCTCCTAGTAGATGATGATATGCGAAATGTATTCGCATTATCTAAAATTCTAAAAGATAGAGGAATGGAAGTTTTTAAGGCGGATAATGGAAAGACCGCCTTAAGTTCCTTGGATTCTCAACAGGAAATGGATATAGTTCTAATGGATATCATGATGCCAGAGATGGACGGATATGAGACCATGAGAAGGATAAGATCGGAAAAAAGATACGATCGTCTTCCAATCATCGCTCTCACTGCCAAGGCAATGAAAGACGATAGACAAAAATGTATAGATGCAGGTGCAAACGATTATATTTCCAAACCTGTAGACGTGGAAAGGTTACTTTCTTTGATGAGAGTATGGTTGAGTAGGTGAAACTATGAATACCAAGCCTAAAATATTAATCGTAGACGATCGACCGGAAAACCTGGTGGCCTTGGAAACAGTGTTAAAGGATCTAAATGTGGATCTGATCCGTGCATTGAGCGGTAATGAAGCATTAAAAGCCACCTTGCACCATGATTTTGCTTTGGCATTATTGGATATCCAAATGCCTGAAATGGATGGGTACGAACTCGCAAGTATCTTAAGAGAAGAGGAGAAGACCGCAAGGTTACCTTTTATTTTTATCTCTGCTGTATACACTGATAATCTGAACGTATTTAAAGGGTACGAAAAAGGAGCATTTAGCTTTATCACAAAACCTTTTGAGCCGCAGATACTCCGAAACAAGGTAAAATTTTTCGTAGATAAACATATGCAGGAGATATCTCTTCATGTACTAAATGAGGATCTTCAAAAGAAAAACGAAGAATTGGAAAATGCAAATAAGGAATTGGATGCATTCTGTTATTCGGTTTCTCATGACTTGAGAGGTCCGTTACGCGCAATCGAAGGTTTTGCTAAAATTTTGCAGGAAGATTACACAAAAGATCTGGACGATGAGGCGAAAAGAATCCTAGGAGTGATCGTTGGAAGTACAATGAAGATGGACAAACTGATAGATAGTCTACTTCTACTTTCCAGAATGGGTAAGAAGGAAATTACCAAAACCATAGTAAATGTTTCCGATCTTGTGCAGCATACATTATACGAATTGCAAGCAGATGCTCGAAATGGAAATCATAGGATCCATGTTGGCGAATTATTACCGGCTATGGGAGATTCTGAATTATTAACTCAAGTTTTTGTAAATCTGGTATCCAATGCGATCAAGTATTCTTCTAAAAAAGAAGAGCCCATTATTGAGATAGGATGCAAAGGATCGGAAGGAGAGAATACGTACTTCGTAAAAGATAACGGAGCGGGTTTTAATATGAAATACCAGGACAGACTTTTCGGAGTATTTCAAAGATTGCATGATAATAGAGATTTTGAAGGTGTAGGGATCGGACTTGCGATCGTTCAAAGGATCATTTTTAGACATGGAGGAAAAGTTTGGGCTGAAGGCGAAGTAGGCGAGGGGGCAACCTTCTTCTTTACACTTCCTCAGATCCAAGAAGTTTAAGTTTGTTTTTTAGGTTTGCCCATCCAACGTAAAGGTCCGCTTCCATATCTTCCTAGTTTGTCTTGTGGGTTGGCTAATTTACAAGTGAGAAGAGAAAGGCAGCCGCAACCTATACAAACGGAGAGTCCGTTTTTTAATCTGTGAAGTTCCGCTATCTTCTCCTCAATACGTAAACTCCATGTTTTGGAAAGTTTGGACCAGTCTTGCCCGTTAGGAGTATGATCTTCGGGAAGTTTTGCTATTTCAGCGGCAATCTCGTCCAGGGAGAGTCCCACTCTTTGGGCGAATACAACGAATGCGATCCTTCTTAAAACATGTCTGGGATATTGCCTATGACCCGAACCTGCTCTTACGGAGCGGATCAGTCCTCTTTCTTCATAAAAACGTAATGCAGAGGAGGCTACTCCGCTTCTTTTGGAGACCTGTCCTATACTTAAAAATTCATCCTTATCCATAGTATTCCCTCGAATCTAAACTTTAAGTAAGCTTTAAGTTTAGATTCTATCTAAACTGGGATTTGAGCACAAACATTTTAGATTTTTTTTCCCGAAAAATTGCAAAAAAACCACTCCAGACTCTTTACTTCAAGTTCACTTTAACTTGTAGAATATGCTCACTGAAATGAAGAAGGGCGTTCTATAATGTTATTAGAAAAGATCAGTACCGGCGCAAGTCTGAGATTAGGAATTATATTAGCTAGTACCAGAAAAGGTAGATTCGGAGAAACAGTTGCAAAATGGTTCGAAGAGATCTCAAAACAAGATTACAGATTTGAAACGGATTTAATCGATCTTTCCGAATTTTCCCTACCTTGGGACATGTCAAAGGATATGGACTCGGATCTTCCCATATTCTCGGATAGAATTGCGGAAGCGGATGCTTTCGTAGTAATTACACCGGAGTATAACCATGGATATCCTGCTTATTTAAAGTTGGCAATTGACTCACTTCATGAAGAATGGAATGCGAAGCCTCTTGGATTTGTTTCCTATGGAGGAAGTTCCGGCGGTTTAAGAGCGGTGGAGCAACTTCGCAACGTATTTGCGGAATTAAGGATGACCACCATTCGAGACTGTGTTAGTTTTCATTGGGCTCATGCCAGGTTCCATAACGGAAGACCCACGGAGGAATTTCGTTACGC
This sequence comes from Leptospira neocaledonica, assembly GCF_002812205.1. NCBI lineage: Bacteria > Pseudomonadati > Spirochaetota > Leptospiria > Leptospirales > Leptospiraceae > Leptospira > Leptospira neocaledonica. The sequence goes on along the minus strand of NZ_NPEA01000011.1, from coordinate 7,423 downwards.
TTCTTCGGCTGAGAAATTATTAAATGAATTGTATTGGTGGGGAAACGTTTTGAAACAAGCTAGAATGAATTTCCCACGATCCGTTCTGAGGTCCTAGTTTAAGGAATAAATATGAAATTTACGTTTAGTAAATACCAAATCTTTGTAGTCGCCTTATTGGCATTTATCCAATTCACAGTGGTGCTTGATTTTATGATCTTATCTCCGTTAGGAGTTCAGGTCATGGATCAGCTGAAAATTTCCACAACCAAATTCGGTCTGGTAGTTTCCGCTTATGCTTTCAGCGCTGGGATTTCCGGGATTTTAGCCGCTGGTTTTGCGGACAGATTCGATCGTAAAAAGATGCTACTATTCTTTTATAGTGGTTTCGTTTTTGGGACGGTTCTGTGTGGAATCGCACCAAATTACGAATTTCTACTATTTGCAAGGATAGTCACCGGAATTTTCGGTGGTGTAATCGCTTCTATCAGCTTTGCTATCATTGCAGATCTATTTCCTATGGAAGCCAGAGGACGAGTGATGGGACTCGTGATGACAGCATTTGCTGCTAGCCAAGTTTTTGGTCTTCCGATCGGGGTGTTTTTCTCCAATCTTTGGGGATGGCAGTCGCCCTTTTGGATGATCGCTATTATTAGTGGTCTAGTAGGAATTGCGGCCACTTTTAAATTGCAACCTATCGTTTCTCACCTGAGCGAAAAAACGGAGAATAAGGCGATCAAACATTTGGTTACAACCGCTGGAAATTCGAATTATCTTCCCGGATTTTTGGCGACCATGCTTCTTGCAACCGGAGGATATATGCTTATGCCTTTCGGTTCTGCATTCAGTGTTCATAATTTAGGAATTACTTTAGAAGATCTTCCTTTAGTGTATTTTGTGACCGGAGTTGTAAGTATGGCTGCAGGTCCTTTGATAGGAAGAGCAGCGGACAAATTCGGAAAATATCCCGTGTTCCTTATTTCTTCTTTAATCGCTTGCGGGATACTTTTCTACTACACTGCAATGGGGATTACTCCCCTTTGGTTTGTAATATTGATCAACTCTGCGTTATTCGTGGTGATTACAGGTAGAGTGATTTCGGCTCAAGCATTAAATTCTGCGATGCCTGAGCTTAGAGATAGAGGGGCTTATATGGCGATCAGTTCTTCTCTGCAGCAATTATCCGGTGGGATTGCTTCTTACGCGGCTGGATTAATCGTGGTCCAAACCCCAAGCGGCTATATCCAAGGTTATCCCAATCTGGGTTATGTTGTGATTGTGGCCATTTTGATCACTGTTGCGATCATGTATAAGGTGAACGAATACGTTTCTTCTAAACACCCAGCCCCAGTTAAAGGTGAATCGGAAGTGGTACTTCCTACCGAGGCTTAATGGATCTATTTTTCAGGGAAGAAGGCTGACTCTTCTTCCTTGAAATTCCAAAGTCCGATTTAAGATTGCATTTAAAAGTGGATTTCTCATTCTTCTTATCTTATGAGCGATCTAGAAGTTACGGTACTCAGCACTCCAGAAAATTACAAAACAATCCTTCGTAGTAAAAACCACGAGTTAATCGCGGACGAATCCAAAGAAGATGGTGGAGGGGACCTGGGACCTTCTCCTCATGAATTCCTTCTTCTTTCCTTGGGGGCTTGCACTGACATTACAGTCAGAATGTATGCCCAAAGAAAAAAAATGGATCTGAAGCAAGTGATCGTGGAACTAAATCTCACTAAGTGGACGGATCATACAGAGATCCAAAGGATCGTAAAACTGGAAGGTAATTTGAGCGAACAGGAAAGAGAGAGACTTCTACAGGTTGCGAACGCTTGCCCTGTTCATAAAACCCTAACTCATCCGATTCAGATCGAAACCAAACTGGGCTAAAATAAAAATTTTCCAAGCTTTCCTTTAGGTTCTTTTGGAAACGGAAAGCCGGAAAACGAGGTCCAATAAGTCGAAAAGATCCTTTCGATCCTATGAAATTCAAATTCCTTCCTATTAATCCCTTTTTCTTTTTTCTATCCTTTGCATTTTTAATTTCCTGCCTTTCTTCCGTAAAAGACTCCAGGGACGAGTTTGTATATGTACAAAACATTCAGGGCAAAAATGAAGAAGAATTAGAATTAAATGCAAAACGAAAAATTTTGGAGAATGGCCTGGGAGAATTAATCCAAGGATCAACCCAAGTCATCAGCGGCAAATTGAAGGATAGTATCATAAATTCCTCCGTAGAAGGCTTTGTATTAGAATATTCTAAAATTGGTCCAACTCGTAAATTAGCGACCGGGCTCTTGGAAATCGATGCCAAAGGTAAAGTGAACCAAAAGGCGATTCAGGACGCTTTGAAAGAAAGATATAAGGATATAGGAAAGCCCAAGTTTTTAGTATTCATAGAAGAAAGAATATTAGGAAAACAAAATATAAAGGAGAAGATCGGGATCACTGAGAATGAGATCGTAAGGATTTTCTCGGATTTTGACTTTTTAGATAAAAAACAATTCTACCGTGTTCTTTTTAAAGAAGGGAAGAAGGATTCGGCGGCTTTTTCTGAACATTCTTTTGAAGACAAAATATTATCTTTGGCTAGCGAATCCGAGGCTCAGATTTTACTCGTGGGTCAAACAGAGGTCACTGATCTAGGAAGAATAGAAGATACAGGACTTCATTCTTACCAATCCGTTCTTAGATTCAAAATTTTTGATGTAAATACTGCAAGGATCATCGCCGCGGATAATTCTTCCGGAGTTTCCCCTCATATCAATCCGAACACCGGCATCCAAGAGTCTATCAAAAGATCGGTGGAAAAAGCTTATCCTAAAATTAAAGAACAGATCTCTAATAAATGGAAACCTGGAAACCTGATCCGGATCAAAATAGACGGACTAGGTTACGATGATTACTTGGATAAAGATGTACAAGGGATTATACGGACTATACAAGGAGTGAATCGAGTAAGCGAAACCTCCGGTGGGGATCCGAATAACGGGATCGTTTTAGAAGTAGAAGCGTTATATAACGGAGGAACCCTGTATCAGAAGCTCAGGGAGAGAAAGGAAGATTTAGGTATAGAGTTTTCGGGGAAACAGGTAAAACCTTCTTATATCCATTTATTCTTTAAAAAATAGGAATATTCTCTCTTATTTTATATCACTACCTCTTTCGATCTAATTCATTACTATTTTCCTTTTCTTCATTGTTAGGTGAAAAAACAGATTGAAAGATAAAAATTTTAATCGGATAATCGCGGGGTGCAAGGCTTTTCGAATATCGACCAAGAGCCGAGTTACGGTTCCTTCTCCGAACCTCTCCCTCATGAATTCGAAGGATTTTCCAAAGAAGATCCTGTCGATATATCTAATCCAGAAGATCAAAACACAAAAGACGAACTCTTAAAAAAGATCTCGGTTCTAAATCTTTTACAACAGGTAGCTACTGCCGCAAATGAAGCAAATGATGTGGAATCGGTGCTGCAATTTTCGGTAGATCGAATCTGCGCGATCGCGGATTGGAAACTTGGTCTTGTATGTTTAGTGTTAGAGGATTCAGAAAGACCGGAATATTCTTCCATCTCCTTTTCCAGAGAAGAGAAGTCCCTAAAAGAATTTAGAAATTTATTAAGGACCAGATCTAAAAAGGAAGAATCTATTCTTTCCGAAAGAGTAAGAAGCGGCAGAAAACCAATACTACTCGAAAACTTTCCTTCTTATCTAAAAGGAGAAATGAAAACACTTTCTCTTAAGTCTGGGATCGAAGCTGCAATTGGAATTCCTATTTTAGTAAAAGAAAATTTAGTCGGCGTTTTAGAATTTTACTCCGGAAATAAATCCACCGATCCTTCTTTTTTCGAAGCGGTTTCCCATATCAGTTCTCAGATAGGAAGAGTTTTTGAAAGAAGGGATTCCGAAAATCACTTAAAAACCTCGGGAGAACAATTAAGAGCTTTGTCTGCCAGACTACAAGAGGTGAGGGAAGAAGAAAGGCTCTTGATCGCTAGGGAAATTCACGACGAACTAGGACAATTATTAACAGTTCTTAAAATCGATCTTACATTATTAAAAAATAATTTTCAAAAATCGAAAAGTTCTGATTCCGTGGTGTCCGAACTTCTGTCCATGATCAAGGTGGCTGACTCGGGAATCGAATCGGTGCAAAGAATCGCCACAGAGCTCAGGCCTTTAATTTTAGAGGATTTGGGGCTATTGGAGGGGATAGAATGGTACGCTAAAGATTTCGAAAAAAGGACAGGAATTCGCTGCGAAATCCGGATCCCAGTAGGAATTCTTTCTTTGGAAAAAGATGCGTCCATTGCATTATTCCGAATTTTCCAGGAAGCACTGACTAACGCAGCCAGGCATTCTAAGGCGAGTTCTATTCAAATTACCTGTTTGGAAGAAGGTCAATTTCTAATCTTAAAAATCCAGGACAACGGGATTGGAATAGATCCTAAAAAGATGAACCAATCTAAGTCTCTCGGGCTTATTGGAATGCGAGAAAGGGCGGTTGTCTTGGGCGGCGAAGTTTCTATCTCAGGTGGATCCGAGAAAGGCACTAGCGTTATCGTAAAAATACCAGTTTCAAATCGAAATAAGGAGGAGTTCCTATGATTTCCACATTGATCGCTGATGATCATTTATTGATCCGAGAAGGTTTAAGAAAGATCTTATCGGAAGAGGAAGATATAGAGATCGTATATGAGGCGGAAAATGGCCAACAGGTTTTGGATTATCTTGCAAGTCAATCCGTGCAAGTGTTGATCTTAGACATCAATATGCCAATGATGAGTGGTTTGGATATATTAAAATATGTTCATAAACTCTCTCCGGATACTAGGGTACTGATCCTAAGCATGTATCCGGAAGATAGATTTGCAGTCCGAGCTTTGAAGGCGGGTGCCTCCGGTTATATTACTAAGGCAAGCGCAGGAGATGAACTGATCTCCGCGGTTCGTAAAGTGATAGATGGTGCCAGATATATCAGTCCAGAAGCTACGGAGATGTTGGTAAGAGAACTTTCTAAACCTTCTGACAGACTTCCTCATGAAACTCTTTCCGAAAGAGAATTTCAGATACTTATGCTTCTCGTAAAAGGTAAGAACGTTCGATCCATTTCAGAAGATCTAGGTTTAAGCGTGAATACGGTAAACACATACAGAGCTAGGATCTTCGAGAAGATGAGTTTGAAATCCACACAAGAGCTAGTTCGTTACGCTTACGATCATAAACTTCTGGAATAAATTTCCAGGATTGGATATAACTCGTTTTTCTAATATTTATAGACCTCTGTCACATTTCTTGTGACAGAAAAATTCTTCGTTTAACTTAATCCTTACGATGTATTTATGAAATAATTATTGTTGTTATTCCCTGCTTTTTACGTCATCATTCTCCTTTGTGCACATTAACCTTTTATTATAGGTTTAGGTCCTACCATGAAGAATGCCCCGACATTAGATCCCAAACAAGAAAAAGATTCTATAAACCCGAAACAATTATTGGAAGTTCTCACTGCGTTTAAACGTGGGGACTTTTCTAAACGAATGCCTCTAGATCAAGTGGGGATTGCGGGTAAAATTTCAGACTTATTGAACGATATCATGGACCAGAACGATCGAATGGTCAAAGAGTTTGAAAGGATAAGTAACGAGGTAGGACAAGAGGGTAAAATTTCCCAAAGGGTGAGCGGTATTTCTTCTACAGGTTCTTGGGGAACTTGTATGAATTCCATCAATTCTCTGATCGGAAATTTGGTGCAGCCGAATACGGAAGTAATGAGGGTGATCGGTGCGGTCGCAGGCGGTGACCTTTCTCAAAACATGTCCTTGGAAATAGACGGAAGACCTCTTAAAGGAGAATTTTTTAGAACTGCTAAGATTGTAAACATCATGGTGGACCAGTTGAACTCTTTTGCTTCCGAGGTAACCCGGGTAGCAAAAGAAGTGGGAACAGAAGGTAAACTAGGTGGACAGGCAGATGTGCGAGGAGTTGCAGGAACTTGGAAGGACTTAACGGATAGTGTGAACTCAATGGCGTCTAACTTGACTGGCCAGGTGCGCGATATCGCAGAAGTCACAAAAGCTGTGGCAACAGGTGACTTATCCAAGAAAATCACAGTGGATGTTAAGGGAGAGATTCTCGAACTCAAAAACACAATCAACACGATGGTGGACCAGTTGAACTCTTTTGCTTCGGAGGTAACCCGGGTAGCAAAAGAAGTGGGAACAGAAGGTAAACTAGGTGGACAGGCAGATGTGCGAGGGGTTGCGGGAACTTGGAAGGACTTAACGGATAGTGTGAACTCGATGGCATCGAACCTAACCGGTCAGGTGCGTAATATTGCCGAAGTTACGACAGCAGTAGCACGAGGTGACTTATCTAAGAAGATCACAGTAGATGTTAAGGGAGAGATCCTCGAACTCAAAGAAACCATCAACACGATGGTGGACCAGTTGAACTCGTTTGCTTCGGAGGTAACCCGGGTAGCAAGAGAGGTGGGAACCGAAGGAGAGTTAGGTGGACAGGCGGACGTGCAAGGGGTTGCGGGAACTTGGAAAGACTTAACTGATAGTGTGAATTCGATGGCATCGAACCTAACCGGTCAGGTGCGTAATATTGCCGAAGTTACGACAGCAGTAGCACGAGGTGACTTATCTAAGAAGATCACAGTAGATGTTAAGGGAGAGATCCTCGAATTAAAAGATACCATCAACACGATGGTGGACCAGTTGAACTCATTTGCTTCTGAGGTAACCCGGGTAGCAAGAGAGGTGGGAACCGAAGGTAAACTGGGTGGACAAGCAGACGTGCAAGGGGTTGCCGGAACTTGGAAAGACTTAACAGATAGTGTGAACTCGATGGCATCCAACCTAACCGGTCAGGTGCGTAATATTGCCGAAGTTACGACAGCAGTGGCAACAGGTGACTTATCCAAGAAAATCACAGTGGATGTTAAGGGAGAGATCCTCGAATTAAAAGACACTATCAACACGATGGTGGACCAGTTGAACTCTTTTGCTTCTGAGGTAACCCGGGTTGCAAGAGAGGTTGGTACAGAAGGTAAACTGGGTGGACAGGCATATGTGCGAGGAGTTGCGGGAACCTGGAAAGACTTAACAGATAGTGTAAACTCGATGGCATCCAACCTAACCGGTCAGGTGCGTAATATTGCCGAAGTTACGACAGCAGTAGCTCGAGGTGACTTATCTAAGAAGATCACGGTAGACGTAAAGGGAGAGATCCTGGAGCTGAAAGTGACTATCAACACGATGGTGGTTCAGTTGAACTCATTCGCTTCCGAGGTAACCCGGGTAGCAAGAGAGGTGGGAACAGAAGGTAAACTAGGCGGGCAGGCAGATGTGCAAGGTGTTGCTGGAACCTGGAAAGACTTAACAGATAGTGTAAACTCGATGGCATCCAACCTAACCGGTCAGGTGCGTAATATTGCC
>NZ_NPEA01000010.1 GCF_002812205.1 Leptospira neocaledonica | reverse complement strand
CGCGTGTTCAAGGTAGTACATGATCCATTTTGGTATTTCAGAAAAATGTAAATAGGATTTTCTGAAATTTCTTTCATAATTTTCAGAAAAATATAATTTCTCTTTCTTCTTAAGTAACTATTGTTACATTAGGTTGATTTTTAAAGTCGAGTTAGAGTATACTAAGGCGCGGGCGGATTGTTTGGAATCAAATAAAGTCATTGAAGAAGAGGAAAAGATTCCGTCGGTGTTTGTTAACGTAGGCGAATGTTTGTTTTCTCAAACTCCAGTAGCAATGAAAACTCTATTAGGCTCCTGCGTGTCTGTATGTTTATTCGATCCATTCAATCGATTCGGCGGAATGAATCATATACTCCTTCCAGGAAAGGCGGGCGTGGATGATTCCGCAAGATTTGGGATCAACGCAATGGAGTTATTAATTAATGAATTTGTGAAGAAAGGGGTTCCCAGAAGTCGTTTGCAGGCAAAGATCATAGGTGGCGGCAAGGTCTTAAGGTTAGGCTCTCAAAGTGTTCCTATTGGCGAAAGGAACGTAGAGTTTGTGAAAGAATTTTTGAGATCGGAAGAAATTTCTGTTTCCGGAGAAGAAACCGGGGGACAATATTATAGAAATCTACGCTTTTTCACTCATACTTTCGAAGTGTTTGTGAAACGTGTACAAATCGATCTAGAGAAAAATATGATCGAGAAAAACGAAGCAGCTTATTTGGACAGAATACGGGAGAATATGCGGAAGAAAACGCCGACTACTTTTTTTTGATCACGAACGAAGCGTAAACCGTTCGGAAAATATATTTCGGCGCCGCCTAGGAGAAACGATTGAATTCCCTCGTACGCAATTTACTTTCACCTGCTATTCTCACCGAGGAAAACGGTAAAATTATAGAATCCAATGACAAGTTTGCCGAATTGATCGGCAAAGAATTGGATGCTACTTTCGATTATTTCGACTGGGTCCATCCTATAGATAGAGAACATGAGACTACTCTATGGGAGAAAGATCCAAGCCTTAAACATTATGAAATGATAAAACGTCTAAAAAACACAGACGAAATCTATTTGGCCTACCATACTGTCACTTCCAGGACAAAGGACGGGAATTTGTTAACTCTATTCCTGCCTATGGAAACAAAACTCCCTTCCGATTTTAAGAATATTTCGGTCCATCCCACTGGAGAAAGTGTGAAGAAGGCTGAAATTGAAATTTATCGTAAAGCCTTGGAAATATTCGACTGGAAACAATCTCTTAAAGATAGATATTCTTCCACTGCTTGGATGGATTCCGCAATCAAACAGATCAATATCACTTTGATGCAAGGTACAGGCGTAGGAAGTTTGATGAGTGTACTTTCTATGATACTTTCCAAAGCAAAGAAGAAAGAAGGCGCGGAATTCGTAGAAATACGCTCCAATCTTTTCGATCTTTTGCAAGACGGAGTAGCAAGCGCCTCTAGGTTTACTAAATTTTTATCTTCTGCCCAGGCTCTTTTTGAAGAAAGCGAGACTCCTGAAGAGATAGGAACAGTCGCGGAATTTGTGGATGTGTTGAGAGAGGTGATAGACGATATCAGTCCTTCCGTTGCTCTCAAGGACCAGAAGATCCTAGTATCAGATAATTTGCATATTCTTTCCAATCGTTTGAGATTTAAAAAACCTTGGATTTTCACAATTGCCAAAGAGGTTTTGATCAACGCGCTAAAATATTCTCCGGACAAATCCAGCGTTCTGATCCTAGTGCTTCGGATCGGGGATGAGCTGCAATTTAAGGTGATCAATGATCCTCCTTTTTCAGGCTATCTTCAGGAATTCCATGAGGATCTTGTATTCGAACCTTTTTACAGAGGGGTTAAGTTCATGGATGAACGTTTCGATCAAGAACAGTTCGGAATGGGTCTTGGACTTCCGGTAGTTAAAAAACTTGTAGAATTACAGAATGGAAAAGTGCATCTGCAAACAATGAACCTAAATCTAGACGATACTAGAAAAGAAGGGATCTGTCTTACGATGCGCTTTCCAGTCATAGAGTAGTAGATTAATCTTCTAAACTTTTTGAGAAATGGGCAGATCCATTTCCATTAGAACCATTGTTTCTTCTTCCTCATCCAAAAAACTTCTTACATTGAATGTGGAAATTTTTCCTTCATGGTTTGAGACTATTTTTTCCACCAAGGGCAGGCCTAATCCGTAATCCAAAGTGGGGATATCCTCGTGTACGTATTTAGTCAGCCTCGCAAATGGTTGGAATACAAACTCAGACTCTTCGTTCGGAATTCCTTTTTTGCTTCCACCTTCTATCTTAGGAGAATTTAAAACGGAGATCAAAAGTTTCCTTTTTTTTAGGGTAAATAGAACATAGATCGTTGTTTCCGGTTCGGAAAATTTGATCGCGTTCAGTAGTAGTTCTTCTACCGCCTTTTTAAAACTTTCTTCGTGGATACCTACAACCGCTCTGGTGCTTACATATTTATCTTCGCAGATCTTGATATGTAATCTTTTGAATCTCGCTAGTTCGTATACATTCTGTATTTCCTTCCTGAATAGATTGTGTATCTGGGAAATGGAATATTCTTCCTTGATTTGAGGGTTATGGATGAAATAATCCATCTCGTTAAAAATTTCTATAATCCTATTCGCAGTTTCCGCATTGGACATTAATAGGTCTATCAGAGTGGCTGGAACCTCGTAATGAGTGCCGTTCTGTTTTGCCTTTTTGCGTATCAGACCGATCGCAGAAACTAATGCTCCAAATCCCGAACCCTGACTTAAGGAAGTTCTAATATTCGAGATCAAATAGGCACTTTTTGTTTGCAGATCTTTTCGGATCAGATCCTTGCGAAACGAATTCCAATCCAGATCTCCTTGGATCTTATTGAATCTTTCCGTTTCCAGATCGTCTTGTAGGAGATCCAGCTCCCAGTTTTCCTTTAGATGCCTTAGAGTTTCCGTGATTTCTTTGGGAGAAGTCTCCTTGATCGCGATACAATCAAAGGCTCCTAAACGTAAGGCTTTGACTATGGTTTTAGTATCAGGGCTGTCTAAGCCCAAGATAAAAGAAGGAGATCTTTTTACCGTAGAAAATTTTCGGGTTAACGTTTCAAATTGAGAAAAAGCTAATTCCGAATAAACGATCCCGAAGTCTCGATCGATTTTCAGATCTTCCAATAGGGAAAAATGAAAAACTGTAAGACCCACATCTTCACAAATTTTGGTAATAAGTTCCGTTCTTTCCGGATCGGTTCCAACTAACAAAATATTTTTTTTAGTCCGGCTTTCCGATTGCCGAACATCCTTTTTTTCTATTCCTGCGTTCGTCATAGACGAGCTCCATCCAAAAGCATTCCCGAATATTCGGAAAATATCTATGTAATATATTTTTAATGAGCCATAACTCTAGAATAACGCAGGAAATTGAAATATTAAATTTTCTAGCTTTTGTATACTAAGATGAGAAAGATGAAAAAAATGTTTTTCTAAATTATGAGTATCGGATATTACAAAATATTTCCTCAAGAAATTTATGTATAATAACACTTTTGGAGTATATTATAATTTACGACTAGACAAAACGTGTTACCTCATTTGGGAAATTTATTTCTGAGGTTTGTTCGAAAATAAGAAAATATTCTAACTCGAATTAGCCGGATCCCATATTGCGGAGATTATATGGTTTAAGTGAAAAGTTGGAGAGAGTGTATAAAAATAAAAAACGCCGTTTCCCAGAGGAAAAACGGCGTTTCGAAAATTCTAAAAATTAGAAATTAAATTCTTTCGATTACTGTTGCGATTCCCATTCCCCCGCCTATGCAGAGAGTGATGAGTGCGTAACGTTGATTTCTTCTTTCTAATTCGTCTAATGCAGTTCCGAGAAGAATAGCCCCTGTTGCTCCAAGAGGGTGTCCTAAGGCGATTGCTCCTCCGTTTACGTTGATCTTTTCTAGAGGAATTCCAAGAGTTTTTTGGGTATAAAGGACCACAGAAGCGAATGCTTCGTTGATCTCCCAAAGATCAATATCTTCCACTTTGAGTCCTGCCATTTGGAGCGCCTTTTTGGAAGCGGAAACAGGTCCGGTCAACATGATGGTTGGATCTTCTCCCGTAGCAACTGTGGAGAGGATTTTGGCTCTCGGTTTTAGACCGTATTTTTTGACCCCCTCGTCATTAGCGATTAGAACGGAAGCTGCGCCATCTACGATCCCGGAAGAATTTCCAAGAGTATGGATATGATTGATCTTTCCTACATCAGGATAGGATCTCAATGCGATTGCATCTAATTCTTTTTCTCCGATAGTTTTAAAAACCGCGCCTAGACCGGAAAGGAATGCATAATCCGATTCGATACGAGGGTTTTCGTCCGTATCAACTACTGTTCCATCTTCTAACTTAACAGGAATAATGGATTTTTTGAAAGCACCTTCTTTGATCGCTTTATCGGCTTTTAACTGAGAAGATTCTGCGAATTTGTCCGCTTCTTCTCTGCTAATATTATATTTGGTAGCGATTAGATCCGCGGAAATTCCTTGAGGAACAAGATTATAATGTTTTTGTATATTAGGATTTCCTATATTAAAATCTCTGTCTCCTAAGTCCGCTCCCATTTTTACACGGCTCATGGATTCTATTCCGCCGCCTAAGCCTACAGGAATAGCTCCTGATTGTACATGGTTTGCGATATTATTCACAGCTTGTAATCCAGATCCACAGAAACGATTTACTGTATATCCCGGAACAGAATTTGGCCATTGGGCAGCCATGACCGCATAACGAGCGATACATGCAGCTTGGTCATCCACTTGGGAAACACAACCTAAGACAACTTCTTCTACGATTTCTGGTTTTAATCCGTTTCTTTCTTGGATTGCTTTTAGGGTAGAAGCCGATAGTTCTTGCGGGTGAACGGAGGCAAGTGTTCCTCTTTTTTTACCTTTCCCTCTTGGGGTGCGAACCGCATCGATAACGTATGCGTTGGACATAGTATTTCTCCTATAACGAAAGCCGTTCGGTTATTCTTGAACTTATGTTCAAAAACGAAATATGCTTACGGCTTGAGTTTAGAAGAAAGGGGGGAAAAGCAAGCTGTTTTGTTTTAACGTTCTAATCGGTTTTGTCGGAAAACTTTTTAAACTTAGAAAGTTTCTTCTTATCCGAATATAATTTTATCAAAGACTCGGAAATACCAGCAGTCTCCTTTTAAGTTTTCGTAAAATCCGTTATGACCTCCATACTTTTGGATGAATATCCTAAGTTTGGAACTTTTAGGAAGTTCTTTGAATTCGTCGGGACGTATGATCGGATCGTCTGCAGAAGTGACTATAGTCAGATCCACTTTTAATTTTTCGAAGTCCTTAGGTCCCAATGTATAAGAATTAAAATAATCATCGGAGTTTTTGAACTCTGCGGAAGATGCTACGATTCTATCCGTCATTTCCATGACTGTTTTTCCTTTCATGATATTCGGATACGGATGTAGATCTGGAAAATGTACATTCTTCTTAGCTAAGGATTGTCTCCATTTATCTAAAAAATATTTTCCTATGATCAACTTAGAATCCATCATTTCTGTTGCGGATTTCGGATGAAGTGGAGGACTCACTGCGATACAATGTTTTAAATTAGGTATACTTTGTTTATTTCTAGAATGTTCTCTTGCTACTCGGATCGTAAAATTTCCACCCATAGAAAACCCGCCTAAATATACGGGAAGTTTATGGCCGAATTCTTTTGCAACTTTACGGACTGCCTCGTAGGTCTCTCGTATTAAACTTCCGTTAAATGGTTCTGGATTCAGATGATGAGTATCCCCATGATCTCTTAAGTTCAGTCGGAAGATAGAAATTCCCTTATCATAAAATCTTCTGGAAGTCCTCTGGATATAATTGGAATCCATACTTCCTTCCCAACCGTGTATAAGAACTAGTAGCGCCTTATTTTGTGGAGACTTGGAATAATGACCTAATAAACGGACACCTTTTCCCGCATCTATAACTACTGGAGAAGCGGCCTTGTCCATAGGATGGTCAGGAGTATTCTGCCGCATTAAAGAAGCTAGAACGGTTTGTACAAATGGATGTCTGAGATGAATCGGAGGTTTGAAGGGACGAAGGGTGTCCATGCCGGCAATTTTCCGGATCAGGTTTTGTTAGACAAGCATTCGTCAGAGAAAATCCGAAAGAACTTTATACAATTGTTTTGGTTGAAATGGTTTGCCGATAAAACCTTCTATTCCATGTTGAACACATTTTTCATAAGCTTCCGAAAAGGAACTCGCTGTGACTGCAACGATAGGTGTCTTTGCATTAGAGGAATTTAAAGCATGTATTGCATCCGCGGTATGATACCCGTCCATCTCAGGCATTTGTAAATCCAATAGGATCAAGTCGTATTTCTTTTTGTCGGTATCTAAAAGTTTTAATGCTTCTTTACCACTTAACGCGGAGTCGGATTGAACACCGGTTTTACTCAAATGTTTTGCAAGAATTTTTACATTGATCTCGTTATCATCTACGATAAGGACAGAGCCTGAGGAAAATATAGGAATAGTTTCGGATTGTATCTCTATTGGATTAAGAGGAGGGGCTGTTTCAATTTTTAAAGGGAGAATGATAGAAAATTCAGAGCCGAGTCCAGGCTTTGAATCCAAGCGAACTTCTCCGCGCATTTTAGATGTAAGCCTTTTGACTATATAGAGACCAAGCCCGACTCCACTGTATTTACGTGTGTCTGCCAGATCCTCTTGGTGGAATGCGTCAAATATCCTTTGTCTAGCCTCTTCTTTAATTCCGATGCCAGTATCTTTTACTTTGAATAGAATGGAAGCCTCTCCCTCTAGATCTAAAGAAAGTGTAACTGAACCTTTGTCGGTAAACTTAATGGAATTCGTGATCAGGTTTAATAATAATTGTTCGATTCTAGTCCTATCTCCTACGATTACTTTTGGAAATTTTTCGGATATGAAGATTTTGAATTCTATATTCTTCTCATGAGCTTTAGGTTCTACTAATATACGTATGAGATCTATAAATGTTTTGATCTCGAACGTTTCTTCCTTTATTTCGATCTTTGTAGAGTCCAAAGTGATTATTTGTAGTAGATCGTCGATCAATCTGGATAGGATCTCGGTCGAATCGGAGAGATCTTTTAGATATTCCTTTTGTTCAGAGTTCAATTCGGAGGTCATTAGTAGGTTTGCCATTCCGAATATCCCGTTCAACGGAGTCCTCATCTCGTGAGAGATCATTCCTAAAAATTCGGATTTTGCTTTATCTGCTTGTTCCGCTTTTTCTTTCGCTTTTTCTAATGCGATCTCGGTTTGTTTTGCAGCGGAAATATCAGTATGAGTTCCTACAATACGTGTAGGGTCCCCATTTTCATCCTTGATGATAAGAGCTCTAGATCGGATAAATATATATTCTCCTGATTTTGTTTTGAATCTTAGAACCTTATCGAATCTCTCCGTTTCTTCAGTTTGATGTCTTTGGAAAGCAGAAAGTGCTATTCTCAAATCCTTCGGATGTACTAATTTTCTCCAGATTTGCTGGTCGTTGGAAGAGATTTCTTCGTTTGTAAAACCAAGCATTGTTTTCCATCTTTCGGAAAGAAAAAGTTGTCCGGTTTTCATATTATAATCCCAATACCCGTCATTGGATGCAAGGTATGTGAATTCCAACTGTTCTTTTTGTATTCTAAGTTGGGTTTCTACATTTCGAATTTCCGTAATATTCTTATTACTGATTAGAAGTCCTTCATAAACCCTACTGATTTGTAATAGGTAGAATCCAGGATGCCCTTGAGAGTCCTTGATCTCGTATTCTCTTTTCTCCGCTTGTTGGGTGAGATATACATTCTTATAAAGATCGAATGTGCCCAGTTCCAGATTTTGAGGGAATAGTTTACATAAGTTTTTACCGATCGCGATCTCTTTAGGCATTCCGATCTCCGCTTCGGCTGCGGGATTTAGGTCCTTATATAAAAAATCCGTAATAGATCCTTTATCATCAAAAATAGGCTCTAAATAATAGACGGCGTCTTCGTTTCTATATGCAGCTTCTCTGAAAATATCCTTCTCTTTGATTTCCTGATTTAGATCTTTTGCGATGGAGATGGTCCAATCGTCCTCTGGACAAATGATTGTGGAGTCGTAATATTTTCCGGAGATCGCCGATTGACGGATCCCTCTCCACTCGGCACTTTTTTTACTGACGGATTCGAAAAACTCGACAATTTCCGGACTGGTTTCCAATTCCTTCGGTCTGAGTTCGGTGTATCTTTTACCTATAAGCGTGCTCTTCTCCATTTGCACGAGTTTCGCAGCTTGGTCATTACAATAACACAATTCTAAATCTATGATCTTACCATTTTTATCCCGAATAATATGGTTCACATAAATTGAAGTACCGTCTGAATTTTCAAAAAACTTAATGAATGTGAGAATGTCTGCCGGGATCTCGTTCATCTGTACTTAAAACTTTTACAACTATATAGGACGGCGAAGATTGCGAAAAGGCCCAGGATTTTCCCAGAGAGCCTTAAATCCTACATGAGAAAGCTCACGTTTACTAACTGAAAGTAACGAGTTGGAAAGGATTTTTTGAGGAGAAGAAGAAGGAAAATTCTCCGATTTAAGAAACTTCTCCTTCCGGTTTAGGACCTACAAATCCCATTTCGGGATTTTGAGAGGCCAGTTGCCAGATTTCCGATCTTGCGGAGTAGGTTTCTAAGATTTCCGGTTCTTTTTGTCTGGATTCCAGCTTTCTGCACAGGTCCAGAAGGGGATGACGAAGGGAAGAAGCTCCACGTATGCTCATGTCCAGAGTCTCATATAATGAGACTCAATATCAATAAAATCTTTTTATTTCGAAAATTTTTCTGTTGACGAAGGAAACAATAAAAAGAGATTTTGTTTCCTATGGGTGGAAACAAAATATACTATAAATGTTTCCCGTTGGATGTTATGCAACACAAACAGAATCAATCAATCATTCGCAACCTTCTTGCCTTGGGCATTTTCCTAAGTGCTCTCTCTATCTCAGGAGATAATCGGGATGATCTGGAGAGGGAAGGGGTTTGGACCACTACTTCTCTTATTCGTTACTCTTTAGAGAATTCGGTTCAGGCAAAGATGAGCCGTCTGGACCTGGAGAACTCAGAGTATGATTGGGAGAAGGAGAACGGTAAATACAATTTTATCGGGACCTTAACCGCCAATACTCAAAAGACGAATAACTTACCGTTACCACAATACACTCTCCAGGGTAGAGAGATCACAAGTAATACGATCTCTGCGGGTTTATCAAAAGTTTTTAATACGGGAACTACCGCGAGTTTAACAGTTTCGGATAACCGTTACGAAACGGACGCGGGGAAAAGACCGGAACAACAAGGTACAATCGCACAACAATTCGCACAGCCAAGTCTTCACTTTGCAAATCTTGGTTTCACTTTGAAACAGGAATTGTTGAAGAATATTTTCGGATACCAGCAAAGAAGATCCTTAGAGATTAGTAGAAGAAGTTCCGCAGTTCGAAGATTGGACGCGATGAATACTCTATCCAGATCCGTAGTTCAGTCTCTATTATCTTTTTGGAATCTATCTTTAGCGGATGAAAATCTCAAAACAGCGGAATTACTGGTTAAGAGTGTAAGAAATGTAAAAGATATCACTTCTTCCAAAGTTCGTATGGGAGTGGCGGAAGATTATGAATCCGGACAATGGAATGCACTTTTAATTACCGCAGAGAACCAACTCAGACAGGCAAAATTGGAGAAGGATAGAGTTCGAAGAGACTTACTAGTTTCTTTGGGAAAAGATCCGGAAACTAAAGTTGGATTTTCCTTAGTTCTGGATGATTCTCTTCCTTCTTTGGGCGCAGAAGATTCAGAAACAGAAGAAGCTTTTCAGCATAGATACGATTTTAAAAGTATCGCATTACAAAAACAGAATGCGGGGGCCGCTTTAGAAATCGCTAAAAACGGATTATTACCTTCTCTTTACGTAAGCGGTAATTATAATTCTAGAGAATACGATCGTAATTTTCCCCAGAGTTTTGATGGGATAGGCGCCGGTAGATTTACCCAGAATTCCGCTGAGATCAAAATGGATTATCCTTTGGGTAACGATACCGCAAGAGCGGAGTTCAGGAATTCACAAACACAAAGTAGAAAGATGGATCTACTTTTGGAACAAACAAAAGAACAGGTCAAAACCGACGTAAGACAAGGATTACAAAAGATCAACACTACTTACGAGATCCTGGAAGAATCTAAAAAAAATCTCTCTCAAGCGGAGAAGTTTTACTCGGGCATTCTGCCCAGATACAGATACGGAAGAGCCACATCCGTAAACGTTAAGAACGCATTGGACCTGGTAGCCCAGGCTAGGTACGGACTGATGCAGGCAAAAGTGAATTATAACTCGGCGCTAGTACAATATGAACTCTCGAAGGGTACATTATTCCGCAAATACGGAATGGATGCCGATGAAGTTCTGAACCAAACCACCGGAGACCAAAAATGAATTTTGCAGAACTATCGATCAAACGACCGATTTTCATTACCTGTACGGTCCTCATCATTCTTGTTTCGGGATATCTTTCCCTTAACAAGTTAGGTGTGGATCTTTTTCCTAACGTAACGATTCCGGTAGTCACAGTGACTGTGCCTTATCCGGGAGCGGCTCCCAACGAGATCGAAACTCTGATCGCAAAACCTGTGGAAGACGAACTTTCCACTATTTCCGGAGTGAAAAGGATCCGTTCTACTTGTAGCGAGGGATCCGGAACTGTCGTCTTGGAATTCACCTTAGAGACCGACGTTAAATACGCGGAACAACAGGTGAGAGATAAGGTCTCCGCGGTAAAACCTAAATTACCGAATGATATCAAAGAACCTGTGATCAGAAGAATAGACCCGGCAGACCAGCCGATCATCATTCTCGCATTAAACGCAAACCTAAGCGAGGCACAGATCTACGATATCGCTAATGAAGAGATCAAACAGAATCTTCTAACTGCAAAGGATGTTGGAAATATCACTATCTACGGTGGTAGAAAAAGAGAGATCCATGTTGCGTTAGATCGCCAAAAATTAAAACAACATATGATACCTGCTTCCGTGGTTTCCAATCGTTTGGCTTCCGGTGGAACGAACATCCCTGCAGGTAAAGTAAGTAAGGCTGACTCCGAGTTGGTATACAGAACTATCAATGAGTTCAAATCTCCACAAGAGATCAGAGACACTCCTATTTCCTTATTCGGGAACGAGGTTCCTGTCAGAATCGGACAATTGGGAGAAGTGGTAGATACGTTAGAGGATGAAAGTACTCGCGCGTACTTTAACGGTAAGAAGGCTGTCTTCTTATTAGTATTTAAACAATCAGGTTCGAATACTGTTGCGGTTGCCCAAGAAGTTAAGAAAAGAATTGAAGAACTAAATAAGGAACTTGCAAGAAGAGAAGGTGGCGCGGTCCTTTCTATCGCAAATGATAACTCCATTCAGATCGATGATAATATTTACGATGTAAAAGAAACAATCATCATAGGAATCGCACTTACGATCGTTGTGGTGCTTTTATTCTTAGGAAGTGTAAGATCTACGATCATCACAGGGCTTGCGTTGCCTAACTCACTTTTAGGTGCATTCATTCTAATGGCGGTTGCAGGATTTACGGTAAACGTAATGACACTTCTGGCATTGAGTTTGGCTGTGGGACTCCTCATAGACGACGCAATCGTTGTTCGAGAGAATATTTTCCGACATAGGGAGATGGGTAAAACAGCGAGGGAAGCTTCTACAGAAGGGACGAAAGAAGTAACATTAGCAGTAATCGCGACTACTATGACTGTGATCGCGGTATTCTTACCGATTGCATTCGTAAGCGGGGTGGTAGGACAGTTCTTAAGAGAATTCGGACTAACTGTATGTTTTGCTCTTTTGATCTCTCTTTATGATGCACTTACAATTGCTCCGATGTTATCCGCTTATTTTGGTGGAAAAATTTCAGGATCACATGCGCAAGCTGGTCATGGACATTCTTCACAGGAATTCTTAAGTGTTCCTGAAGAAGGAAAGAAAAGGAAAAAAAGCGGTGCCACCACCGCTTTGGAAGAGATAGCATTCTCCAAGATCAGAGCGCAAGAGGCTCCGAAAGGAATTGTTTCCAGAACATTCTCCGCTGTATTCGAACTCTTGAAGTTTGTATTCGGAGTTTTAGGAAGAATTCTTTCTCCTGTAGAGAAGGGATTAGATTCTGTCTTATCCGGATTTAACGTATTCCAAACTTGGTTGGAAAATGTATATGCGAGCGTTTTGAAATTCACCTTAAAACGTCCGGTGTTCATATTGAGCAGTGCGGTTTTGATCTTTGTCGCTAGCTTGATGTTGACCAAGTACATTCCGAAAACCTTCTTACCTGCCCAAGACCAAGGAAAATTCCAAGTCACCTTGGATATGCCTCCTGGTACTTCCGTTCAAAAGATGGCCGAGATTGCGCAGGATGCATACAAAGAGATCTCTTCTCATAAAGAAGTGAAATTGGTAGCTATGTTCAATACGAACAGGACCGCGACTATGTTCGTGGAAATGATTCCTGCAAAAGAAAGAAATATGAACACTTCTCAGTTCAAGGACCTTCTTCGTAAAGAGTTGGAATCATTCTCTTATGCGAATCCAATCGTAAAAGATGTGGATAACGTAGGTGGAGGACAAAGACCTTTCACTTTGGTAGTAAGCGGACAGAACGGACAAGTAGTAGAAGAATATTCCAGAAAACTTTTCGAAAAATTAAGAGAATCTAAAGCTCTTTTGGATGTGGACACAAGTTACAGAGCGGGCGCTCCGGAATTCAGAGTTGTGCCTGATCGCCAAAGAGAAGTTCTACTCGGTATCCCAGGTACTGTGATCGGAACAGAATTGAGGACTCTGGTGGAAGGAACTACTCCTGCCGTTTATCGTGAGAACGGAGTGGAATACGATATTCGTGTTCGATTGAAAGAAGGGCAGAGAGATTTGAAGGATAACTTCTACAATTCTTTTGTGCCTAACTTCAATAATATGATGATCCCGATCCAGAACGTTGCAAAAGCAGAAGAGACCACTGGTCTTGCAACCATCAACCGAATGAACAGAAACAAATCTGTGGAGATCTATGCGGACGTAAATCCGGATGGACCTGGAATGGGTGGAGCAATGGAAGAAGTTGCAAAACTGACTCAAACAGAATTGCCTCTTCCTCCGGGAGTGCGTATCGGATATACAGGACAGGCGGAGAACTTTAAGGAGATGGGAACTTCTCTCGGAATCGCTATGGGGCTTGGGGTGTTATTCATCTACATGGTACTTGCTTCCTTGTATGAAAGTTTTATCACACCTATCGCGATCATGTTGGTTCTTCCTCTGGCGCTTTGTGGTGCGTTTATCGCTCTATTCTTAACCCAAAAATCCTTGGATATATTTTCCATGATCGGGCTAATCATGCTCATCGGGGTAGCTACCAAGAACTCGATTTTACTCGTGGACTTCACGAACCAGCTCATACAAAGAGGTGTGGAAATGAAAGAAGCGATCATAGAAGCGGGAAGAGAACGTCTTCGTCCGATCCTAATGACTTCATTCGCTTTGATCGCAGGTATGGCTCCTATCGCGATCGGATTAAACGAAGCGTCCAAACAAAGAACAAGTATGGGGGTTGCGATCATCGGTGGATTGATCTCTTCTACCATACTAACCTTAGTAGTAGTTCCTGCCGCATTCTCTTATATAGAAAAGCTGAACCAGTTGGTCCGTAGAAATTCTCCGGATCCGGATGCGAAGTAATTATCATGGATTTCGCCGAGAAAAAAAATAGGCTCCGAGTATTACTCGGGGCATCTCGGGTCTTTCAGCGGAAAGGTTATGCGAAAACGAGAATGGAGGACTTTGTAGAAGAATCCAAAATTGGAAAAAAGACCTTATACGAATATTATCCAAACAAAGAAGAAGTTTTAAAGGCGGCGGCCGATTATCGTCAAAACAAGGCTGCCTTTAGGCTCAAGAGGATCCGAAATAACTCTGCTCTGGACTTCTCTAAACGATTTGTGAAGATGAGAAAGGAGCTATTGGATGTTTGTAGACCGAGCCATTTTGCATTATGGAAGGAATTACAGGATCAAATTCCGGAAATATGGAGAATGGTGAAGGCAAAAAGGGTCCAATTAATAGATACTGAGATAGAAAGCTTATTGGAAGAGGGGAAAAAATTAGGAGAATTCAGAGCGGACCTGAGGCCCGACTTGTTCATCATGGCATTAATCGCCTGTTCGGATGCGGTTTACAAATGGGAACAGAACCCGACCGAGCGTCGGGCCAATATATCCGAACTGGACAATATTTTTCTTTATGGCATAATACGCAGAGGAAACGAGACGTTAAAATCTTCTTGAGATTGAAAAATCGTTTCCTAAGCGAAAGGGGGATAATAAAGTGCACAGCGCCGTGGAACAGGAACTAACCCAAGAGAAGGACGAAGTCCGTCAGAGAATATTCGAAAAATCGTTCGAGCTATTTTTGCGATACGGTTTTGCGAAAACTCGAATGGAAGAGATTGCCCGAACTCTTCGGATTAGTCGCAAAACACTTTATAAACATTTCGCCAATAAACACGAATTGTTAAAAGAAGTGATGACTGATAAACATCTCCGTATTCACGGGCGGATCGAAGGGATTTTCCAAGACCCAGAAAAATCCATTAAAGAAAAAATCCAATCAATGAGAGGTTGCCTCTCCTCCGAGATCCCTCACGGAATGAACGAATTTTTAAGAGAGATCCGTGACCAAGCCCCTGACATTTGGAAACAAATCCAGTCTCTAAAAGAAAAAAATATAAACAGAACAATGCGCAAGATGATAGAGACCGGCATCAAGAACGGTGAAATCCGCTCGGATGTGAATCCTGATATCGTACTTCTCATCCACT
Organism: Leptospira neocaledonica; assembly: GCF_002812205.1. Taxonomy (NCBI): domain Bacteria; kingdom Pseudomonadati; phylum Spirochaetota; class Leptospiria; order Leptospirales; family Leptospiraceae; genus Leptospira; species Leptospira neocaledonica. The sequence goes on along the minus strand of NZ_NPEA01000010.1, from coordinate 136,607 downwards.
CAGCGGCTTCCGAAGCGATGTTCGATCCGAACTTCTTAGCACAGACCCCATATTCTATCCGGGACCTGGTCCAAGAGCTGGACAATATTATCTTTTACGGAATCGTAAAAAGAGACGATATCTAGAATTTTTAACAGCAATCATTCGGATCCTATGGTTTCTCATTACGTTCGGAATTGGTTTTTTAAAAGATTCGCATAGTTTTTAGTTATAACAAATCCTGCCCATTGTGTCTGATTTTCGATTCTTGGAAGTTCTGGATTTCAAGTTATGATTATCTTCTTTTTTTTCCTAGGATGGATTCTTTCGTCCTTAATAACATATTTCCTTTTTTTAAATGTAAAGGAACTTAAAAGAATAGGGGTTCTCCTATTCTCCATTTCAATTCCTTTATTATTGTTAGGGATTTTCGCCTTAAGTTTATCTTCATTCCAAGCATATAGTATCTCTAAGATCATTTCATTTTTATACGCTTATACTTTTTTCGGTTCTTTGTTTATTCTAAAAAATTTTAAAAAAGGAACAGATCTTAAATTTCCCAAAAAGCTCGAGATCAGTAAGGCCGAAATACTATTCTTATTTTTATTCTCTTGTTTAACTTTTTATTTGTATGCTGAATTCCCTACGAAATACCTAGACGGGGGAAGGGACCAAGGCCTTTACGCTATTTTTGGAGTAACCATTTCCAAAACAGGCGGATTAAATTTAGAAGTTCCCGACACAGGATTAATCCGAAATATTTTCGGAGATTCTATAAGATTGGATTATCCATCCATCTCTTCTCCCATCGAGGAAGGTTTTTCCGAACCGGAAACATTCCGAGCTGCCGATTTTTTCCATCTATTCCCAGTATATTTAGCGATAGCCTATGATCTTTTCGGGATCGAGGGCATATTCAGAGTAAACGCACTTTTTGGGACCTTATCTTTATGTTTTTTCTATCTTCTATCCAGAAGGATCTTAGGGACTTGGTCTTCCGTTTTCGTAGTTATATTATATGTTTTTAATTCTTCTCAACTATGGAATGTAAGAGCTACTTTTTCGGAAACCTTGGCTCAGTTTTTGATAATTTTAACAGGGTACTTGATCCAATGTTTTTTTAGATCGCAAGATCGAGTCAGTATGTTCTTGATAGGAATTGTTCTAGGTTTAGCTTCTTTTGCAAGGGTTGATAGTTATATTCTTGTTATAGCCCTAGCATCGTATTCCGGATTTTTTCTGATCTATTCTGAGAAATACTTTGTAAGCTCTATATATTTGTTCTTATCCTTCTTTATGATGTGCATTCTTTCTGCCGGTTATGGATTGTTATATTCAAAGTTATATATGTTTCATCTTTGGAAAGCGGGTCCATTAAAATTAGTGGGAGGGCTTGGGCTACTTTCTTTACTATTGATTGTATTTGAAATTTTCCTTTGGCAAAGATGTGGATCTTTTTTAGAAAAGTTAAAGGAAACATTTGCGAAGAATAAACGATTTTTCAGATTTTCCATTTTAGCTTTCATTATAGCGCTGGGTTTGTTTGCGTACTTTATCCGACCGCTATTAACGGTATATATTCCAGGAGTAACTAAAACAAAGTTCATTAAACCGAATTCACTTCCTATCTTTTTATGGTATGTCCCGGTTTGGCTTTTTATATTTTTAATTTTTACGTTTGATCGTTTTCTTTTTAGAAAAAAGGATATCAGTTCCGCTTTTATCTTTTTTATCGGAATCTTTCTATTAATAGCGTATCTGGCGAATCCAAGTATCAATCCTGATCATTTCTGGGCGTCCAGAAGATGGATGTTATTCTCGATTCCTTTTGCCATATTGGGTTCAATGATTGGAATTAGATCGATCCAGATTCGGAGTCGAATTTGGAAGTTGGCATTTTTGATTCTTTTAGGTGGATCTGCATTTGTTTATACAATTTGGAGATCTAAGATAATCCTTTTTCAGCCGATGCTGCAAGGATATGTAGAAGGTTACGAATCATTTGCGAAAATTTCTCCTAACGAAAATTCCTTTTATTTCACTACAAAACGTGCGATCTCCAGCCCCTTACGATATATATATGGTAAGAATGTTTTTCTCATCAATGACAGCGAAGGGTTTTTAAATAAGGTTCCGAAATTATTAGAACTAGGTAAAAACGTTTATATTATCCAAAATGGAGGATTTTCGGGAGTAAAGAAAAATCTTAAATTCACTCATATATCGGATCTGGATTTGAGAGGGAATTTTCCGATCGAGTCGGTACATAGATATCCGGAATTTTTATATCATAAAAACTTAAACTTGCAGTTTTATAGGATAGAAGAAACAAAACTCCCCGTTTTGCCGGAAAAAATCCAGTTTGATTGGAATCCTGCACAGGCCGGGTTTTTATCTAATGTAGGCAAGATAGAAGAAGACGGCACGATTTCAGCGACTAGACACCAAGGCTCTTTAGTTTACGGACCTTATTTAACTCTCCCTAAAGGAAAATATCGTATCGAATTTGTAGGTGAAAATTTGCAAAAGGCTGATTTTGACGTTTCTTACGATAAAGGAAGTGTTAGTTTGAGTAAGCTCGAAAAAGGGGATTCTGAAAATTCAAAGATTGTTTCATTTGAAATTAAGAATTCCATCATAAACGATCTGGAATTTCGGGTTTTTGTGGAAGGAAAATCCGGAGTAAAAATAAAAAGAATCAAACTAGATAGAATTTTATAATTTTAATCTCTAAAAAAAATCGACCTCAAGTTTCGATAAGCTTCAGAGAATCTGAAGCTTATCCACTTTCTGACCTTCGACCTGTCTCAATTTTGCCAATTCAGTTTTGATTTCTTCAATCGACAATTCTCCTCCGCCGTAATTTTCGGAAATGGATTTTAAGATAGGTTGTAGTCTGGAAGCTTCTTCTTTTGAGACAGAGACCCCAGATTGCATTAGAATTTCATAAATTGCCGATTTCCCGGATTGGCTTGTGAATGCGATCCTATCTCCTTCCGGTCTTCCGATCAGGTTGGCGTCGAAAGCTCGATATGCTCCTTTTTTCATGTCTTTTGTTTTGGAAACTCCGTCTTGGTGAATTCCACTTCTATGAGCAACTACGTCCTCTCCAATCAAAGGTGCTTTTTCGGGTATAGGGACTCCAGACATTCTGGATACAATCCGAGATGTTTCGTAAATTGTCTGAAGGTCCAAATCCACTTTGACACCGCAATTATGAAGAGCGATTGCAACCTCGTAAGTATTTGTGTTTCCTGCTCTTTCACCCAAACCGTTTAATGCGGTTTCCAATTGGGTGGCCCCTGCAAAGAAGCTTTCGACAGTAGTCGCTGTTGCCATTCCCAAATCGTTATGAGTGTGGACCGAAATTTTACTTCCTTGAGGTAATGACTCTGCAACTTTTCGGACCATGGCCACGAATAAGTAAGGTCTGTATCTTTCCACAGTATTGGGAAGATTGACTACATCCGCACCTGCGTCCAAGGCTGCCTGAAATGCTTCCACTGCAAAATCCATATTCTCTAGAGAATCACCGAAATGTTCTCCCGAAAATTGAACTTCTCCGTAATTTCCTGCTAATTTTCGTGCATAAGAAACGGATCGTATTATATTTTCTTTAACTTCCTTTTCGGAAATTCCCAATACGTTTCGAATCGTAAAATCACTGATAGGATAAACGATATGGATTCTAGGTCGAGGAGCTTGTCGGATTGCTTCCCAAGAAAGATCTATCTCTTTCTCCACAGCTCTAGAAAGACTGGAGATCGCGACATTCTCCGGAGCCAAAGAGGCAAGATAGGAGCAAGCTTCGAAGTCTTGTTTGCTTGCAGAAGCGAAACCGACTTCTATTCCCTGTACTCCTAATTTTAGAAGTCTTTTAAATATGATTTCTTTTTCTTCCAGGTTCCAAGGTTTACGTAAAGCTTGATTACCGTCTCTTAAAGTAACATCCATAAAGAATGGAGAAACAGGAGGAGTTTTCAAACCCTGACCGGGTATGATCATCTCTTGAATGGAAGGATATTGTGTCGCTACATCAGCGTTTGATTTTTGTTCCATGGATACTCTCTTTTTCCGGTCTCAAGAGCGAGAGATTTTGCCGGGAAAGAGGCCCTGATACAAAAAAACCCGCTCAAGAGAAGCGGGTTTTTGCACGCGCAATATTTCCGTCCTCTCAACTCCAAAGAAGGAGTAAGAGGAGACCGAGCAAATTAGCTTGGAAAAAATTCTGCGCCATACGTTATGATTTTAGACTCGGCAAATTGAAAAAGAAAGTCAAGTAGAAAAGAAAAAAAGTCAGTTCTCTTCTTCTTTTTTAAGAAAACTCCAGATCCCGCCTTGCTCGAATTGTTTCTCTTCCAACAACTGTTTCAGTTGAAGATATTCTTTTTTGACCTGGTCTGGGATACCTACGATCTCTAATTTTCGGAAAGTTTCTCTGGCTTCCTCGAAACGATTGGTTCTAACATAACAAATTGCTAATGCATATAGAGTAGGGGAATCGGACAGCTCCGATTCAGACAGATCTTTGAGTAGATCTAAGGCACGATCGAATTTAGAAGCGCCTGTATAAACGGCGGCCAGATTTTTTTTAGCAAATACATCCGTATCATCCAGTTCCAATGCCTTGGAAAGATGGAATTCTGCTTTAGGCTTATCCTTTTTGCGAGCGAATAGAACTCCAAGTCCTACCCAGGCTTGCACATGTGCGGGTTCCAGGCCGATACATTCTTGCAATGCGGATTCTGCCGGGACCATCTCGCCTAATTGAGAGAGGCACATCCCTAAATGAAAGAATGCATTAGGATTATTCGGTTCCGACTCTGTCCAAGAAATTAGGACGGACTTAGCGGAATTCGAGTCCCCTTTTTTCAGATAATCCAATGCGGTTTTCAGTCTTGGATCCATTCTTTTTCCATTTCTTTTCTTCCTTATGGATACGACTATCTTTTTCCTCTTTGGTTTCCCTATTACAATGTTGGGTAGAAGCTTTCCATTCCCATTCGGCGTTAATCTTAAGCCATTCCTTATCGATCTGGTATTTCTCCATAAGAGTATCCAGTAAGCGAACATCTTCCCAATCGTCTGCATTCACAAAATGATTGGATTCCTTCATAAATTCTTTTTTCCAACGGGAAACAAATATATCCAAATGATCTTCTTTAAAATCTTCTAGACTGTCTTCTGAGTTTGCACATTCATTGATTAGGAATTCTACATGTTTTTTTCTGATCTTTGCTTCAGCAGTTTCCGTAACTCTCTGATATGTTACGTAGATTGTTCCTAAAATTAAAGTGGTTTCGAAAGCAAATGGAACAGGAGTGATTGCGGCAATTGCAAGAACTCCTCCTAATTTTCTAATAATAGAACTGCTGTCTTTTTTGAGTTCCGATTTGTATAAGGAAACTTCCTTAATTCTTTCAGTATATTTTTGCTTTTGAGGACCTATAAATTCCGAGTCGAATTTTTCCAGGTCAGTAAATGCATCTTTATATTTTGTTTTAAGACTTAGGTCTGTTCTATAAACGTTACCTTCTTCATTCGTATAAAAAAGAGAATATTGATGCTCCCTTGAGATCAAAGACTTATCACCTCTTGGAAAGGAAGAGCAAGAATAGATCGATAATAGAATAAGGATCTGTATTCGTTTAGAAAATCCGAACTGGAGTTTCGTTTTGGAAAATATTAGAAGTATATAATGGTTTATGGATAAGGATCGCATATTAGGCCTTCCCGATAGGTCTTGGCACTTATTTAATATCTAACCCGGGCCTCGAGTCGGACATATGAAATAAATTTCTATTTATCGTTTTGTTTGAAACCTTTGTCAATTTGTATTCGTCCAACCGTGATTTTAGCTGGACAGGAATTCTTTCCGGGGTTTCATAGAAGTGTCGGACATACTATGAATTCATTTGATAAATATTATACGATATTTTTTGTTTCTATCTTCTCTTTCCTTTTATCCTGTTCCGGAGCGGAAAAGAAAAATCCAGAAGTTCAGTTGCCTTCTTCCGGAGAACAAAGATCCGAAATGCCCGTCTTAGTCCAATTCGAGGATGATTTGGAATATGATGTAAAAACTTTGATGGCCACTTTTGCAACAGGAACGGAAGGCAAAGACAGAAGGCTTGATAGAGAATACGCCAGGTTTCCCATCTTAGTCGGAACGGGCGCCAGATCCAAAGAACTAGAATTAGAGGGTGCAGTCACCAGAAGAGTTTCCTGGACTAAATCCGAAAGAAAAGAAGTGCTCATCAGTATCGAAGGAAACAAGCTAACTCATAATTGCGGCCTGGGAATTACAGATAAATCTTTAGCAGCATCCAGCACTGGCAAAAAGCCATTTAGATCCGTTCGCTTATATTTCCAAAGCACAGGGGAAAGGGATACACCTCGTACAGGATTTGCCTGGGTATTAGGGTTTGGAACTTACTTGCTCTACCCATTGATCTATACCGGATTTGTGGTCGAAAAAATGGATTGTGGATTGGTTCTAGAAGGTTAGATCATAATTTTGCTTTTCGAATTCGTCTAATAGCAAGAATATAACAGAAAGGAAGAAGAATATGCCTTATATGGCTGTCGGATCTCGACAAATTTTATATTCCGATTCTTCGGCGCCTGCATTAGTAGGAGACCAACCCAGAGAAGTAGCTTCCGTTTCGGACAATGCAATCGTGCAGCCACAAACGGTAGTTATTCCTCCTGGCGGATTGCCTCCTCATTTGGGACAGTTCCTCGATTCCACAGTTTAAGGATATAGATGTACAGACTTCTTTTTTCCGTTTTACTCCAGTCCTTGGTAGTAGTTTTCGTTTTTCCCCTCATTGATTCGGGCTTTCGTGTCAGCAATCATGTTTGGGACGTAGTGGTAATCGTCCTATTCTTCGGTTTTTTAAATTTTGTTTTAAGATGGTTTCTAGTTTTGGTAACCCTCGGAGTCGGATACCTGGTCTATCTTTTAACTTTGGGAATTGCAGGACTTGTGGTAAATGCGATCGTGCTATTCTGGATCGCAAATATTTTCCCTGATAAAATATTCGTTCCCGGTTTTTGGGCCGCTTTCTGGGGAGGAGCCATTCTGACTTTAGCAAACTATGTAGCCAAAAGAGAAAGTAAGGAAGAATATTCCAGATCAGAACGAAAAAATAAAAGATCTCATTAAATTTTCCGAATGATTCGAGAAATCCAAGCAATTTTTAAAAATGATCCTGCAGCTCGGGGAATGGAATTTTTACTCTATCCTGGGTTACATTCCATTCTGATGCATAAGTATATTGCATATCCTTTATATAAGATAAGATTAAAGTTCTTAGCTCGATTTATCTCCCAGTTCAATCGTTTTTTGACAGGAATAGAAATCCATCCTGGAGCAAAGATCGGCAGTGGGTTATTCATAGACCACGGAATGGGGATCGTAATTGGCGGAACTGCGGAAATCGGAGATGATTGTATCCTATTCCATGGAGTCACCCTGGGCGGAACAGGAAATCATCAAGGAAAACGTCATCCGACTGTGGGGAATAATGTGCTCATAGGTGCAAGAGCTACAGTATTGGGTCCTGTTCACGTGGGCAATAATGTAAAGATAGGTGCAGAAGCGGTGGTCATAGACCATGATATCCCGGATAATTGTACGGTAGTGGGCGCCCCTGGTAAGATTGTAAGATTAAAAGGGAAGAAGGTAAAGATCTCCCTTAAGAAGACAAAAATAGTTTAATTTTTTATAATGCTTTTTAATTCAGAAAGCATCTCTTCTTCTAATTCGTTAAAATATTTGGGGTCATGAGTCATCACATAAAATTGTGAATTCCCTTGAAATAATTTCAAAAATAGTTCCGCTTTTTTTCTGGAATCAAAGTTTGAGGGAAGTGTTAGAGCCTTCTTATTCTTTTCAAAATAATTTTCCAGACAAGAGATCCAGGATCCTAATACGGACGAACTTCTCTCGGCTAGATCCGGCTCCGGTCTATCTAAACTTCCCATAAATCGAGCGAGAGGACATCCGAAATATTTTCCGGACTTGACCTGCTTTTTTAAAAGAGCCATCCATCTATGCACGAACTCTTCGGGAGTTTCGGATTTTTCCATCAATCTCTCCCAGCCTTTTTGAAAATCCTTACCCTGTCTTTCTAAGTATTCTTTTCCTAAATCTTCCTTAGTTTGAAAGTATCTATAAAAACTGGCCTTATGTGATTCAGATTCATCGATCACCTGGTTAATCGAGGTTCCAGCATATCCTTGGGAATACATCAGACGGACTGCCGTGGATGCTATCCTTTCGAAGGGACCTTCTCCCGAGACTAGTTCAGGTTTTCGTTTGTTCATCGGACTAAAATAAAATGATAGACTAACTGGTCTATCCTATTTTTATGAGGACGATTTGATGATAGACTGATTGGTCTATCGGAGGAAGGCCATGCAACAATTGCTATTTTCTAAAAGAAATCGAGTAGAATGGGAGGAAGTCCTGGATCCTAAACTTTCCGGACCGAACCAGGCCTTGGTTCGTCCCTTGGCGGTAGCCAGATGCGATCTGGATCTTCCTATTTTAAGAGGGCAGACATTATTCCGTCCTCCTTTTCCTTTAGGCCATGAGTTTGTAGGAGAAATTATAGAAACAAGTGAAGAATTATCTTCCCTCTTCCCCAAAGGAATGCGTGTGGCGGTTCCTTTTCAAATTTCCTGTGGGCATTGTGCGAATTGTGAAACCGGACTAACTAAAAGTTGCAGCACTGTTCCCCATACAAGTGCTTACGGAATGGGAAAAGGTGCCAAGGAATTCGGTGGGGCGATCTCCGATTCCGTTTTGGTTCCTTATGCAAAAGAGATGTTGATCCCATTTTCTAATAAGACCGATCCTGCTGCGATCGCAAGCATTAGCGATAATATTGTAGAAGCTTGGAAGCTTGTGGGGATGCACCTCAAACAAAACAAAAATAGATCCGTGCTAGTGTTAGGAGGTTTTGCTTCTAGTATTGGATTATATACTGCCGCTCTTGCAAAACATATGGGCGCCGCGGAACTAGTATACATGGACACAGACAAAAAACGTTTACAGATCGCGGAATCCTACGGAGTGAAAGTGGAGCAGGTGACTTCTTTTCCCAAAAGTTTCGGTAAGTTTGATATTATTGCAGATGCAAATGGAACTGCGGAAGGTTGGGACTGTGGTCTTAGGTCTCTCGGAATAGAAGGAGAATTCGGATCCGCTTCTATTTTCTGGACCAATAGTATCCCAATTCCTTATTTAGAATTATATAATAATGGCGCTACCATTCGTTTGGGAAGAGTTCGGTCCAGAGAATGGATCCCTGAAATTTTGAGATTAGTAGAAGAAGAAGGTTTTGATCCTTCTAAGGTTACCACACGTAAGGCATCTTGGTCGGAAGCGGCGGATGCTTTCTTGGAAGAGGAGACTAAGTTGATCGTTGTGAGATGAAGTACATTGGATTTGAAGGACGAGGAGACTCGTCCTTGTTTTTTTTAAAACTTGACAATATAGTATTCCCTTAGTTTTATCTTAGCCTCCTGCTTAGATTATGAAAAAAGTCACTTTTTTTATCGTTATACTTTCCTTAAGCGTCTTGAGCTGCGCCACATTTCAAAAAGAAAATCGTATTCTTACGAACTACTTAGATGAAAAAGTAGATCCCCGATCGGTTCCCTCTAAAATAGCCCTGGCTCCCATATTCATTCCGGTAGGATTAACTTCACTTGTGTTAGACACTTTCATAATTCATCCAATTTCGGTTATCCCAGATGCGTTAAACGATACTTATAAGGTTGTTTGGAAGGATCCTTCGGGCGGGGTAGTTTTCCAAACGGCAATCTTTCTTCCAAAAGTAGCGGTTAGCCCAATTGTTTTTTTAGCCTCTTTTCTAGGTAGAAGCGGATTTGATATATGAGAAGGCCTAGATTTTATCTTAAATCGATTGCAGTTTTTTTGATATTTGTTTTGGGATTTTCCAATTGCGCTGTATTCAACAGGAATAATACTCCTTTAGTTATTAAGGTGGAGGAAAATTTAGTCCCTGAGGAAACAGGTTATAAAATTCTGGCCGCTCCAGTATATATACCTCTTGGTCTGGTCGCCGTTATTTTGGATTTAATTATAGTTCATCCTATTATAAGGATACCTGATGCATTCAACGATACCGTTAAACTTTTGTGGACTCCTAGAGATGCAGGTTATGTGACAAGAATGGGATTTCTTCCGATTTCAACTGCCATGACTCCGGTCGTATTTATCCTGGACTTGTTTGCTAGAAGTTCCTTCGATATTAACGGGAATACCGATTATTATCAGTCTCCGGCCCCGAAGAGGACCGTAAATAAAGCTTTAGAATCTGGAGATAGCACAAAAATTTTAAAATTATTAGAATCGTTTGATTATGCCTGGCCTCCCGATTTGTGCCAAAAGATAATCGAAAAATTTCCTGCGGACCGGGAGATAGTAAAGTTATCTTTATATAATATACTTTATAGTATATCCAGTGAGGATGAGCCAAGATACGTTTCTTATTTAAATAATTTTTTAAATTGGGACCTGAAAGTGGACAAGGCTCTTGGTGAGTATTTCATAAGGTCCAATTCTTTAGCCGGAATTTCGGCTATGGTTTCTATCCTTGCTTCTAAAAAAGTCTCCAAAGAAACCGAAGACATCTATATAAATACAGTTTTGCAATCCGGACGAGTAGATCAGGTCTTGGAATTGGTGAATTTATATCTAAAGACTCCAGATAAAAGAAAGAAAATTATTTATCTATTGGAAAGTAAGAACATTAATTACAAACTTAGTAACGGCGAATACGAAGATGGGGAGTTTGTTGTTTTATTAAATAAAGATCCTCGGATAGATAATATCATATTGCATCATTATATTTGGTTCAAGTCTTCTAAAGCTAGTGAGGTTATAACTAAATTGGTAGTCTCCGGAAAAATTCCGAAGGCAAGTGTGAATAATTATATTATTACTATTTTGAGAATGGGAGTGGAAAAAGACGTCCGGGCAATTGTGCAAAAATTTCCCAGATTGAAGGAAATGGATGTCTGGGAGCGAGATTCGATTGAATTGGATCAAAAACTTCCTATAGACCTAAAATAATCCCCTAAGAGTCCATCCACTTCTGCAAAGGAAGCATATCCTTTAGTTAAGATACCTCTATCTAGACCATCTGAAAACACCAAACAAGGAAACCCGGTTACACCTAAAATATACCCGTAATTGAAATCATTCCTAGTTTCCAAGAGAGTTTCTTCTCTATCATACAATTCTTTGAATTCATCCAAGGGCAAAGAAAGTTCGAAAGCGATCTCTGCGTATGTTTCAAAACGATTCGGGTCCTTTCCTTTGGAGTGAAAACCTTCCAGTAACTTATCTAAAAAGGAAAAAGATAAAGTTGGATCGATCCTTTGTGCTGTGATGACTGCCCTGGAACCAGGTTCCGAATCATATTTTACATTTCGATTTTGAAGTATATCATAATGGAAATTTCTTTTAGAGATCCGTTCTACTTCTTTCCAGAGGTATTTTAGTTTTTCGGTGACTTCTTCCGAAAATGTTTCTACTTCGGGTCCGTATTTTAATCCACCAAGCACTAATGTGAATTCTATCTTTTCGGAGTATTTTTCTCTAATCTTTTCAAAAATAGGGGAGAAACCGTAACACCAGGCACAGACCGGATCGGCTACGTATAGGATGGAATGTTTGGTGTCCGGGCGTTTGAATTCTAGGCTCACAGATTACAGAGATAATTCTTCTTTTATCTTTTCCAACAAAAAAAGGCGGGAACATGTCCCGCCTTCCTTTCCTTTTCAAATAGGGAGGATTCTTTTTAGATTTCGTTCGGGTGTTTGACGTAGTAGAGTGATAGCCATACTACCCCGAAAAGTACCCCCGCGTAAGCTAGGATCGCAGTTGCGATGTCAATCATAGGAAGAACTGCTGCTATAGGCGTAACTTTAGTCGCAGTAATCTTCGTAGCTTCACCAAGAATTAGGAAAAGACCTCCCAATCCGATTAGGTGATAGCGATTCATCGCATCCTTGGATACTCGGGCAAACCGGGCAAACACAGGAACAGCCAAAAGCGCTAATGCGAAGATGGTCACTGTATCCATGTTCATACCTCCTTAAGGTACTAGGTTAGACCGATGAGGGGGGATGAACATTTCACAAGATTGGAAAAATTATTTTAAAAAAATATCATGTAATATAACGAGTGGTTTATTACATGATTAGAGTTATAGTTCTTAAGGGTTAAATCATATTTTTATTTTATTTATCACGAAAGGGATAGTTTTTATAATTGGAATCATGTTAATATTTAGAATATTATAATACTTTAATTAATGAGTCATTTTTTGTTTAACCGAAGAAGGCCCGCTGTGGGGAATGGTCAGGGGTAGGGGGCCTTCTTCTTATTTGATGGATATTATACTTATAATTTTGGGTTTAGATGGGGCTGATCTATCTAAAGAAACGTAAAAATAGAGGTTTAAGATTCATCGAATCGTAATCAAAAAGAAAGATTTTTTTTGGACCGGGAAACGGCGGTCCGTATGTTCGTGATTGAGTGGACGTATTATCGTACTATCTAGAAACCTACGAAGCCTGTAGAAAGGCCTTTTTATCCTACAAGAAACAGTTAAAATCCAAGTTTGCTCGTTTCGACCATGAATGTCTGGAGATCCCAAAGGGCGGGGGAGAATTGGATGTTTATTATTTAGGAGAAAAGAAAAAACCAGCAAAACGTTTGGTCATCATGAGCTCTGGTATTCATGGGGTAGAGGGATTTGCAGGTTCTGCGTTCCAACGCAGATGGATTGAAGAATTTCTACTGGATGATAAAAGCACTTATAAACTTCCGAAAAATTCGGACTTTCTCATTTTGCATGGGATCAATGCTCATGGTTTCAAAAATTTCCTGAGAGTGAATGAAAAGAACGTAGATCTGAATCGTAACTTCGCTTTAAAAAGGGAAAAACTTCACAAAAAGTTCAAAAATAAAAAGTACAGAAAGATCCAAAGTTTCTTAAATCCCGGTTCTGAGTTCGGCAATTTTTTCTTCGAGTATGTATTCTTCATTATCCGATTTTTGGGAGTTGTAATCCGTTTCGGTGCCAAGTATGTTTTGGATGCAGCTGTAAACGGTCAGTATGAATTCCCCAAGGGCATCTATTACGGCGGTAGAAAGCCGGAACCTGTGGTCCGGGTTCTAAGAAAATATTTTAAAAAGGTGTTAAAACCTTATGATCGTATTTTGATTTTGGACTTTCACACAGGTTATGGAGAAAAAAACGGGATCAGTCTCATGCAAAATGCAGAGAAAGGTTCTAGAGAAGATAAAAATTTAAAAAAGGTATTCGGTGATTTCGGTCTTCTTTTAAACGAAGGAGAGGAGGACTTTTATAGGACCTCCGGAGATTTTACGGACTTCTTCGGTAAAATTTTAGCAAAAGAAAAGGATCTATTCCCGATCACTGTCGAGCTGGGAACTTTCGGAAATCTGAATGTGATGGGTGCAATCCGAGGAAGTTTCTTAATGATCAGCGAGAACCGTATTAGATTTTACGGTTCCAAATCCGAATCGGAAGCGGATAAGGTGCGAGAAGAATTTAAACAAATGTTCTATCCAAACCGGGAAGACTGGAGGCTTGCCGCCATGGATCATGTTTTTGGAATTGTTCCGGAAGCGATCACTAGGTTTTCTAAGTTATAAATTTAATTAGCTGATCGGATCCAATTACAGATAGCGAGCAACAAATCCTAAACTCTATCCACGATCAACAGAGTAACATCGTCTTCGAAATCGGATCTATGACAATAGGTCCTACATTCTTTGATCAAAGTTTCCGCTGCTTCCGCAGAATGTGTCTGAGAATGGTTCCGGACCGCCAGACTTAGCAAGTCTTCGCTGTATCTTCTGGTCCTATCTGTATTAGAATGTTCTGTAAGTCCATCCGTATATAAAACCAATCTGTCTTGTGGTTGGAAAGAAGTTACATATTCTTCAAAGAATAAGTCGGGGATCACTCCGACTAGTTTTCCTTTTGTTTCTAAATGTAGGGAACTTCCTTCCGATTTTCGATACAAGATCGGAGGGTTATGACCGGCATTGGTATAGGACAATGTATTTGTACCTGTATGGATGATCCCGTAAAATGCGGTTAGGAAATTCCCTGCTAATTTATTATATAGTGCATAGTTGAGCGCGGTGAAAAATTTAGAGGGACTACTTAATGTTTCTGAATCGAAAGTGCTTACAACAGTATGAATGACTGTGGCAACTACAGAGGCGGAAAGACCATGACCGGAAACGTCGGCGATCAAGACTGCGCTACGATTCTCGTCTAATTTTAGAATATTATAAAAATCACCACCTACATTATCGTACGGAATATGTTGTACTCCGAATTCCAAACCTCCTACATAAGGAAGGCTAGAAGGAAGGATCTTATGCATTACTTCTCTGGCACGTTTTAACTCTCTATCCGTATCCAAAACTTTGTGAAATAGGTTCGCGTTTTTGATGGTGACACTGAGTCTGTTTGCAATTGCGCCCAACATTTCTAGATCTGCATGCGTGAATGCAAATCCGGAATACTTATTATTTACGCTGATGACTCCTAATAATTCTCCTCGGAATAATAGTGGAGCGGAGATGAGTGAATTTGCTTCGAATTTGTATTTAGCGCTCTTATCATATCTTGGATCCTCGTCCAAATTTTGGATAAGTAGACTTTGTTTCTCTTTTGCGACCCAACCTGAAATTCCTTCTCCGTAAGGGACCTGTATATTATGGATTGCTTCTTCTGGGATTCCTCTGGCTGCGAGCACTCTTAAGACTTCCAAAGTCGGATCTGCAATATAAATGGTTCCCGCCTTTGCTTCTAAGAATTCGAGTACCTTGTCCAAGAGCCAATTTCCCAATTCATGGATACTTTTTTCTGCGACTGTTAATTTTTCGAATTCGTAAAGTAGTCGGAGTTCCAACACTCTCTTTTTAAGAGTTTCATGTGCTTGTGCATTTTTAATTGCGATTGCAGCCATTTCGGAAAGTGAATTAAGAACCTCTACATCCGAAGCTTCGAAACTTCTGTTGTCCGATTTGTTCAGAATTTCAAGGGTTCCGATTACCTTGTCCGCAATGTATAAAGGAACACATGCAAGAGATCTGGTCCTAAATCCCGTTTTTTGATCCAAGGCAGGATTAAATCTTGGGTCAGTGTATGCATCTTCAAGTATGATTGCTTTTTTCTCTTTCGCTACCCAACCTGCGATACCCTGTCCAGGTTCCAGCCTTGCATATTTTTGGACGATCTCACCTTTTTCACCCAAGGCAACTTCGCAGTACAAAAATCCGTCCTTCTCCTCTAAAAGAAATAGGGAGCTTGCTTCCGCCTCCAACAGATCTTTGGAATACAACATGATCAATGGGAGAAGTTGATATAGGTCTAAATTTGCATTTAGGATCGTACTCGTATTCAGTAGACTTTTGTATTTTCTGGTTTCCGAGTCAATAGTGGACATAGATGGGGCAAGACTCTCATGGATCGGCGAGTAAGTCAACGGATTGTCGTTTTCTGTCGGAACAAAATGTGAGAAAGGTCGTTTTTGGAGGAACTCTCGCCCTTTTTTTCGGTCGGATATATGAGTCAGACGTATGGAGTTCGATTTGCAAAGGTTAGTGATTTTTCTCAGTGTTTTTACCGTAATTCTTTTGATAGGTTATTCTTATGCGACCAGTCGTTTGATCGCACCTTTCGAACTTGGAACTTTTCAGAAGGTTTTTCTCTGGATCGGAGTGGTTTTTCTGGTCCTTCTCACTCCTAGCGCTTATCTTTTAAGTTTATTTTTTAGAGAAACCCAGTGGCAAAAGTTTTGGGCCTACTCCGCTTTTATCACCTTGGGGTTTGCGACCATCCTTGTTTCCTTCGTGGTTTTCAAAGATCTAGGAAATTTGGTTTGGAAAGGCGTTATTTATCTTTCGGACCTTCTACAATCCAAAAGTATTTCTGTCGCATCAGCTGAAACCGAGGCCCTATTAGGGTCTGAAAAATTCGGAAGGGGGGATTTTTTGGCTAGGATCTCTTCATTCGCACTTTTGGGAATCGCAGGCGGGTTGACCGCTTTCGGATTCTACCAGGCTAAAAAAACTCCGACTGTCAAATACGTAAGAATCAAGGTGAAGGATCTGCCGGAGGGACTGCAGGGTTTTAAGATTGTACAACTTTCCGATATCCATATTGGGCCTACGATCAAGGGAAATTTTTTAGAAGGTGTGGTGTCTAAGACAAATTCTCTTGAGCCGGATCTGGTTGCGATTACTGGAGATCTGGTAGACGGCACCGTAAACATGTTGAAACACCATGTTTCTCCGCTGAAAGATCTGGAATCCAAGTACGGTACATTCTTCGTAACCGGGAACCACGAATATTATTCCGGCGTCATAGCCTGGATTCGAGAATTAGAAGATCTTGGAATTAATGTATTATTAAATCAGAATAAATTAATAGAGCATAATGGTGCGAAAATTGCTGTCGCAGGTGTCACCGATTATAAGGCTCATACTGTTATTCCCGGTCATAGGACGGATCCTAAACAGGCTTCTCTCGGAACGGAAGCGGCTCACTATAAGGTACTACTTGCTCACCAACCTAATTCCGTTTTTGAAGCGGCTAAGGTAGGATACGATCTGCAGCTCTCCGGGCATACTCACGGAGGCCAATACTTCCCGGGAAATGTTTTCATCCATCTTTTCCAAAAGTTTGTAGCGGGCCTAAGTAAATGGGAAGATACCCAACTTTATGTAAGTAGGGGAACCGGTTATTGGGGACCTCCTTTAAGAATAGGAGCTCCTTCCGAGATCACTCTGCTTGTTTTGGAAAAACAGTCTTAGAACTTTATTGACATTCTGATCTTCCCGGGCTCTCTGTAGGGAATCCGGGATCCAGAATGATCAAAAAAATTTTCAGCTCGATTGCCTTATCCGTATTCTTATTTTCCAGCTCCAGTTCCTTCTTCTTTTCTAATTGTTCTAAACCAAAGCCAAAGTCCAACCCAGAGATCGAAAGATTAAAACCTAAAAAGAAGGCGGACGATAGAGACCAAGACTCTGATATTTCTTCCAGAGAATATTTTGACGAGGACGCGGATGGTAAACCTATCGAAAGAAAACCGGAACCGAGTCCTGCAGTCAGTCTTAGATCTTTTGCAAGCGGTTCTCCCGGATGTAAAAAAGGAAACTGTAAAAACGGAGAAGGTATTTATGTTTATGATACCAAAGACGTGTACTCCGGCAGATTTGTAGGAGAGATGAGAGAAGGTTGGGGAACCTTGGCTTATTCGGATGGTGATAGATACGAAGGTAATTGGTCCGAAGATAAAAAAATAGGTTCAGGACGTTATGTGTTCCGGGATGGTTCCGTTTTTAGCGGTTCATTTACGGCAGAAGGTAATGGGAACGGTAAATATACGAAAGCCGGTAGAACGACTCGATGCAGATTAGAGAGTAGAAAGTTATTCTGTAAGTAATCCTTAATAAACGATAATCCTTTCGGATGAGTTATTATTAATATTAATAAACGATTGTTCGATTATAAAGGATCTCTTTTTTACAAGAGATCTTGATTTTCAAAAAAAGAAAGATAGAATGTTCCATCGCTGGACGGAGGTCCGTATGGAAAGATGGCATGATTGGTTAGAGACTCATCGGGATTGGTGGATCGATATGGTCCGCGTATATTTGGGCGGGGTTCTGGTATATAAGGGACTAGCATTCCTTGCGGATACGGATTCACTCATCCGACTCATGGAACTGAATAATGCTCCTTATGCTTCTACATTGCTCGCTCATTATATAGTGATAGCTCACATTTGTGGTGGTGTGCTGCTGATGGTAGGACTTCTGACTAGATTCTCCGCGATTTTACAATTGCCTGTCCTAGTCGGGGCTGTTTTGTTTATCCATGCGAGAGAAGGTTTCGTATCTCCAGGATCAAATCTGCCTTACGCTTCCATGATCCTACTTTTACTTTTACACTTTTCTTTGTATGGATCCGGTCGTATCTCGGCTGATTTTTATATAGAAACACATAAGAGTGTTTAAGGAAAGTTTCGTTAGCTCTTTGGATTTATTCTAAAAGAGCTAACGATTATTCTATTCTTAATCGATTACAGAAACCTTATCTAATAGGCTTACCCAATCGGTTCTTTCCGGTTGTCCTGGTTTTCTTTTTCCAAAAAACTGAACGATTAATTCCCCATCGGCATCATATACTTCCATGGAATGAATTATTCCATCTTTGGAGGGTTTATCCACTATATATGTTTTAGAGATCAGATCGGATCTTAAGTGTAGATTGAATTCCGGATCCAGAACATTCCACCAAGATTCTAAAACCTTAATATTGGTGACTTCTCCCGTATGAATCTGGATGGAGCCTGGGTTCCCCACAAAAACCATGATCGGTGTTCTGTCCAAAGAAGCCATTTCTAACATTCTTAATACTGCCTTGGTCTCTACAGTTTTGGTGAATTTCCCGTTTGCGATTTCCATGGATTGTATTCTGGAAACACCATGTTTTTTTAATAGAGAGAAAAATTCATGAGTATCCTCTAATTTTCCCCAGTCGTTTAAGAATTCAGTCTTGGTTTCCGGCTTAAGTTCTTTTTTCTCCGCAATAGCGGTTTCCTTTTTGTTTTCAGAAGAGAATAAGGAGGAGAAATCAGGAGATTCGTTTCTGAATTCAGATCTTAACTTTTCCCACACGGATACATTCGATTTATCCGTTAGGAAAAGTTTGAACATCGCTTCTCCATTTTCGCCGAAGAACTGAAAGGACCTTTGAGTGGAATCTTGTTTAGGTTCTTCTACCGAAAATCCGTATTTCCAGATTCCCGGGAAAAGTCTGAGATCAATATCCGCTCCGACTACTAAAATATGTCCCGGGCCGGAACTTACTTTTTCGAATATTCCTTTTCTTTCATGTACACAGGCTTCGTTGCGAGTGAGGACCATTACATGTCCCAATTCTCCGAATTTTGCGAATAATTCTCCCCAATTAGTTTTGAGAGAAGAAACTTGTGGGAATCCTTCCGTTTTGGAGATCTCGGAGGCAGCGAGTAGTCCACCTTCCGAAGTTTTGAGTTGGGAGGCGATCTCTCTCATTCTAAGACGAGGTTGTGTTTCTTTGATTTGTTTCCAATCTTTGATTATATTCTCGATTTCTAACGATTCAGCGATGGACATTTTCTTTCACTCCTTTAGCATTTAATGTATAGGGTAGGTCGTTTGTTTTGTTCGGGTCAGCGGGACCGAGAGGGATTAAATAATGCCCTCCTTCGGGGAAAGGAATCTTCTTGGTTCTCAATTGGAAATGTTCTAGGACGAATTTTTCATCCAGTATATTCTCCGGAACTCCATCCGCTAGTATTTTACCTTCTTTTAATACTGCGATCCGATCAGCATATCTCAAGGCAAGGTTTAGATCATGAAGGATGCAAAGAACTCCTCTTCCTTCTTTACTAAGTTGTTTTGCTTTTTCTAATAAAGAATGTATTCTGTTTGGATCTAAGGAAGCTCCAGGCTCGTCTAAAAGAACGTAACTTTCTCTTTGGGTAGGTTCTTTGTCCTGGACCAAAACTCTTGCCATTTGGGTCCTTTGTTTTTCTCCACCCGAAAGTTTATTATAAGTTTGGAATCTTTCTCTTTCTCCTAAATGTACGGCATGAAATGCATCTTCGGTGATCTGGTCTTCTAACGGTTTAGGAACTCTTAATTTAGAGCAGGACCTTCCCATACGAACGATCTCATCGGCAATGAACGGGAAATGAATCTCGGATTCCTGAGAAAGTACACTTCTACGAAGTGCTAGGTCTTCTGAATCATACTCTGATAGGGGAATCCCATCCAAAAGTACCAATCCTTTGTCCGGGGACATTTCTCCGGAGAATAATTTTAATAAGGTGGATTTTCCTGCTCCATTGGGACCGAGCACGATTAAAAGTTCTCCGGGATACAAACTCAAATTGACCCCGGATAATAGGAACCTTCCACCTCTGGATAAAGAAACTTCTGATAATACTAGACTCATCTAAATTCTCCTTCTCTACGTTTTGCTTGTAGGATTAAGAATAAGAAGAATGGGCCACCTATCCCTGCGGCAATAATACCGATCGGAAGTTCGGAAGGGAATGCTACAGTACGCGCTGCCAAGTCCGCTACGGAAAGAAGAAGTGCTCCTCCGAATAAAGAAGCAGGTAATAACGTTTTATGACCTGGTCCTAAAACCATTCGCAGAATATGAGGGACGATCAAACCTACGAATGCTATATTTCCGCAGATGGAAATACTTACTCCAACTAATAGACTCGCTAGAACGATGGTAAGATTTCGGATCCTTCTTACTTTAAAGCCAGTATGAAAAGCTTCTGCTTCTCCTAAAGCCAAAGCATCCAGACCTCTGGCAAGTACCGGAAAGAAGAGGGTAACGATCAGAAGAACGGAACCGAGCAGATAAATTTTATGCCAGCTTGCTACTGCCATACTTCCCAAACTCCAGAAGGTAAGGTTCCTAAGTTGTGAATCATCTGCGAGATAAGATAAAAATCCTAAAAGAGAAACTACGGTTGCATTTACTGCGATCCCGGCGAGCACCAAAACTAAGGAGAATCCTCCACCTTCTCTTTTGGAAACCAAATGTAAGAAGAAGGAGACGGAAAGTGCGCCACCAAAAGCGAATAACTGTAATAGGAAACTTTCCTTTCCTTTTAGTTCTGCTGGAAAGAATGTAAGTATTTTTTCAGAAAATACGATCCAAGTCGAGGCTGCTAACGCTGCTCCAGGGCTTACTCCAATAAATCCAGGTTCTACCAGCGGATTTCGAAATAGTCCTTGTATACAGACTCCGGCGGAAGCAAGACATGCGCCAACTAACATGGATAATACGAGTCTTGGCATTCTTAAATTCCAGACTAGAATGGAATGTGGGATTTCCAACTCGGATAAGGAATCTTGTCCTAAGATCAATACTTTCAGGATCTCTTCGGTAGAAAGTTGTATGGATCCGAATTTGAGGGAAAGTATCCCGATCCCGAAAAGTCCAATAGCTAACACTACGTATACGAGAATAGGCGGGACTTTTCGTCCCTTTTTTTTCTTCTTTTCTTCTCCTGTACTTTTCATTTCAGGAGAAGAAGTTTCCGGAGAGGATACGATCATTTTTTCTCAGAAGTTTTAGGATGAAATGATTCGAATAATTCTTCGATGCCCTGACCGAGCCTTGGGCCGAAACCTAAAAGAACTAGATCATCTATTGCAACCACTCTGGATTTTTTTCCTGCAGGAGTGTCTTTCACACCTGGAAGAGAAAATACTCCGTCTTTTCCGCCGAGGCTTTCTAATCCTCTGCTTGGAATTAAGATGATATCCGGTTGAGCTGCAATCACTGCTTCCGGTGTGATCGGTTTAAAACCTTTGAATCCGTCCACTGCGTTGATTCCTCCGCCGAGTCGGATCATTTCATCTGCAGGTGTTTCCGTTCCGGAAACCTGAGCAAGGCTTGTTCCTCTATGATATACGAATAGTACTTTTGGTTTGGATTTTAATTTAGAGACCTTCTCCGCAATTTTAGAATGTTTTTTGCGGATATCTTGGACGATCTTTTGGGCTTCTTTTTCCGCACCGATCTCTTTTCCGATCGCAAGAATATTATTTAATGCAGGCTCTACTCCAGGCAATCCAGGATAGATAATCACTTTTAAGCCTGCAGATTTAAGTTGTTCTATCACTTCGGGAGGACCGGCATATTCTAATCCTAGAACCAGGCTCGGTTTTAAAGAAAGAATACCTTCTGCGGAAAGCGCTCTTTGGTAACCTACTTTAGGAAGTGCTAATGCTTCCGGAGGATAAAGGGAAGAAGTGTCATTGCCTACTACCAATTTACCTTTTCCTAATGCGAATACGATCTCGGAAACAGTTCCATTTAATGTTACGATTCTAAGATCCTTTGTCTCTGCAAAAATAGATGCAGGTAAACATAGTAACAAAGCCAAGATTATGATTTTTTTCATGTCGGTTCTCCGAATTTCAAAATGTTTTTACCGGACCCCCGGTACAGGTGAAGAAGAAGGTATCGGCGCCGCAGAATAATCTGCAGGAGCCGCACCCGCGCTGAACCTTCCATCTATCCCCACATAATAGAATCTAGGTTTTTGCGGATTATAAGTAAGATCGAATGTGTCTAGAAGGTTATCTACGCCGGCGAATATTTCGAAAGTCCCAAGTATCTTTTGAGAAATCCTAATATTCAAATTGGTATGAGGATTCACCATTCTTACGCCGTAAGTTGGTCCTGTAGTACAGTAAGATAGATTTCTTTCCGTACAGTATTCTTGGATTCCGCCGGGAATACTTCCGAACAATGCATTGATCGTATTGGTTGCCTGCGTGCTAAGCTGAGCAGTAAGTGCAGAGAACTCCGTGGGCAATTGAGGATCACACCAAAACGGATTTTTTTGACAGTAATAAGGTTGTTTCCCGAAAACGACCGCGAATAAGGAAAAACTAAATCCGCTTGGTTGATGATCTATACGAATATTTGCATTCCATCGATGGTAACCTCTCCCTTCTAAAGGAAGATTGGTCAATTCGTCTCTTGTATCAGTATACGTATAACCGCCACCTAGAGAAACATTCTGGTGAACCCTGAGAGTTACGGAGGATTCGAATCCTTTTGTAAGAGCCTTTTGGTAATTGGATGTATTAAAGATCTGTAATCCGGATGCATCCCTAGTCGGGTTTGTCCTAAATCCGATCAAGTTATCGATATTATTATAGAAGAAGTTAAAGCTGAACCAAAATACCTTATTCGGCTCCCATTCTCCACCCAAGTTATAACTACGAGAAAGTTCGGGCTTTAGATCGGGATTTCCCGCTACTCTATAACCTACGCCCGGGTTTACAAAATTATAATATAGATCCTGAAAACTCGGAGCCCTATATCCTAATCCGTTGGCTGCTCGGAAGCGGAATTTATCAGTCACATCATAGCGGACCGCTAATTTTGGAAGGACTTGTCCTCCGTAAATGGAGTCGTGGTCGGAGCGGATTCCTGGAACGATCTGGATTCTAGGAGCGCTGGATACTCTCCATTCATCTTGCACATAAAAAGCATTTCTTTGTCTTTGGGCGTATCCGTTTTGGGTTTGGTAAGGATCCGTTCCCCCAAGGATATCACTTGCACAAATATTAGGAAAATTTCTCTTACAGTCCGGAGCAATTCTTGCGGAAGAAAATTGGTCTATCAGTGTTTCCGCTCCGTAAGAAATTACATGTCCGTCCGATATCTTATGATCTAAACGAGTTCTTAATTCTGTAACTGCGTTATCCAGCTTCTCTCTTTTATCTTGTGCATCCGACTTTCTTTGGTCGTATGTATAGGTATCGAAAAATCTGGCGTAATTTGTATTTACGTTTAAGTTTAATGTTTTAGTGATTTCCCAATCCGCGTTGACTGCGCCCATAAAGTCATGGGTCTTATTACTTCTATCATATACTCCTCTTGGAGGAACTGCATCTACTGCGCTTTGGTTTAGATATCTATAATAGAATTGGAAACCGATTTTGAACGTTTCTGAGATATCGAAGGTTGTCTTATTGGAAACGTTTATATCTTCGAATGCACTGCCTGAGGTAGATTCTAAGGGACCTTCATAAGGAAGTTTTTTACGATAAATATATAATTTGGTCCAAAGGGGAGTGTCGGTAGGAAAAGGAGAATAACTAGGGGAAAGACTTTCTACTCTCCCGTTTTTGGGACCTAAAGTTGCATCCGGAGTTAGATCGTAACCGTCTCCTCTATGCCAACCCGCCGTAAAGTTAGTGGAAACAATTCCTTTGCGGACTCCTACGGATGCGTAATTACGGAACTCAGTTCCTGTCCCATAATAGAGAGGGTTTCCTCCTCCCATAAAAGTCCTAAAGTTCGCCGAGTATGGATCTTTTTGCTCTTTAGTGATGATGTTGATCACACCCGCAATTGCATCCGAACCGTAAAGAGCAGATGACGCGCCCTTTACGATTTCAATTCTTTCTATATCTTCCGCTTTAAATCTAGTTAAGTCTATAGAACCGCTGAAACGTCCTGTGGTTCTTTGTCCATCTACTAAGATGAGAACGTTTTGACCTGCAAGACCCTGTAAACGAACCGTGGACCCTCTTTCTCCTGCTTGAGCGGGACGAACTTCTATCCCTGGAACGTTACCTAAAGTTTGGGAGATATCTCTCGCTCCCATAGCATCTATATCTTTTCTGGTGATTACTTCCGTAGTGATCGTGGAATCTTTTAAAAAACCTTTTCTACGAGTACCTGTAACGGTGATGATAGAACCTCTATCGTTGTTCCCATTACTAATATCTTTCCCAGTTTCCGGATTCGGTTTGGATTTATCCGGATCTTCTTTTTTTTCTTCCGTCTTTTTTTCAGGAAGAACTTCTCCTTGAGAGAAGATAGGGATTCCTAAAAAACATAACCCTGAAAATAAGATCAGATAAAGTATCCTAGGAAGTGAAGATGGTCTGATCTTCCCCATCAAAGTTCCTTCCAAGTAAATTTAGGAAATCCGCTTGTACTTGCATCGTCATAATAATCGATCATCTCTAATCCGAAGAAAGAAGTGCCATCGGAACCTCGGATCAAATACCCTCTTGTTTTTGGGGTGAGTTCATGAGAGGTCTCGTTATAATCGTACCAATCCCAGAGAACAGGACTTGCGTTTTCAGAGGCTGTTCCGAATCCTCCTCCTCCGGTTTGAGACATGAGTTTGTCTACTAACAGAGTACAGTCTCCACCGGTTACATCGCCAAGATTGGTGTCGCCTGCATTAAAACAAGAACCTCCATTTGCAGAACCACTTGTTCCGCTATTTGTACCTATTATGAATCTTTTAAATTTTAGATCCCAGGTGCCTGAATTGGTGGTCTCTATTCCACCTGCTTTTAGATCTAAATAAACCCAGCATCCGCTTGAAGTTGCGTTCACTCTAGTTGTATTGATTCCTGCCGACGGGGAATTTGGGGTAGTGGTTGTATCGCCTGCAACCTTGATACATCCTCCACCGCCATCTTCTAATGCGGCTAAAATTGCAAGACCGTCGTCTCCTCCGGTGCTAGGCCCGCAGAAAACAGTTAATGTCGCCATGAGAATAATGAAAATTGAATATAATGTTTTCATTATTTAATCCCCCTTCTTCAAAAATTAATAATGACAGTAGGCGGCCTAAATCGACCGCCTGAAATTCTTAAAGCGCAGTAGTGCTATAAGTTACTACTTTAGTCGCTGTTACACCGGAAGCAGAACTGCCGGTTTTGTAATATGTGCTAGTATTACCGGTGGAACCGATCCCTGCACCGTTAGTCCAATCCGCTTTATTGATGATCGCGTTAGACTCGTTAAGGGTACATCTCTTCTTACAGTTTGCACCTTTGTATCCGCTTCCCCAAACGGTAAGTTTAGGAGTGGTGTCGGCACTGATATCGAAACAGACATCGCTTGCAGTGCTTGTGAAGGAAGAATACAGGCTAGTTCCTGTTCCCCCGAGAGGTACAGTTGCAGTTCCATTATCCGTTCCATATGCTGTGATGGCGGAATAACCTGCGTAGACCATGGGTCCGCCTTGGTATATGTTCACTACGAGTTTGCCGTCGCCTGCGACAGTATTCATAGTCTCCCCACCAGCGGAATTTAGCGTTGTGCCGTTACGGCCATCTTGCCATCCGGTTGCTAGATAGATTGTTCCGTGGCCACTTGCAGCTTGGAGCAATGTTCCTTCTATCCTGATATGTCTTGCTGCTCCCGCAGTAGGGATGGAGATCAATTGGAAAGTGTTGATCCCTGCAGTAATTGCAGTTTCTGCGATCTCATCATCTGCAACTGCTGCGTCTACGCAGGCGCCGTTTAAAGCCCCGAGTACAAGTGCAGCGTTCGACTCTTTTGAGCCTTGGTCGCAATTCATTAAGAAGGATATTCCTAGAATCATCGTCAATAGCGTCTTGGTTGTGTTCCGTTTCATGTTCTCTCCTGTTGAGACTCAATTCTCATTAGTAGGAGTCATGGTTTTATATTTAAGCATTGAATTGAGTCTAAAACTCAAAATCAAAACCTTCTGGAATCTGTCAACCAAGAATGAGAACAATTCTCAGAAGCAATACGGAAAAGTCCGCTAAAGAATTTCGGAAAAGCCAGCCATTCTGGCCGTCAGATCAATTGATATTTGTCTGCGGACTGACTTATGGTCCGGTTTTTTTTGAATTTAGAGAAATTCTATTTTATAAATTAGTAAGTATATTTCGTTTTTCTAATCCATTTGCTTTCAGGATGATCTGTGCTTTACTCAAACGATCGTTACGGACTTATTAAACAAAATTTGTTTCTGCTCATCTTCATGAAAGAAGAAGGTTTTGGGAAAAGTAATTGCTAGGTCCTCTTCCTTGGGTTAAAACTACCTTCGCCGAATTCCGAACCTTTCGGTAACGGAAAGTTTCATAAATAGGAGGGTACAGTATGAAGAAAAAATGGGTGGTGGTTGCAAACCGAAGCGAGGCAAAAATTTTCGAATACCAAGGACCGACTAACGGTTTGAAGCTGGTGCAAACAATGGAGAATCCCGAAGGAAGACTCAGAAATTCGGATCTAGTTACGGGAGCAGGCCAGGCTTCCAGATCGGATTTTGATTTTTTTCACGAACCTAAAAAGAGAGTGGCTGCGGCTTTTGCAGGTAAACTTAGCGATTTTATGAATTTGGAAAGGAAGAAGGATTCCTTCTCCAATTTTATTTTAGTTTCCGAACCGGGCTTTATGGGAATGATTCTTGGTAAACTGGACGAAAAGTCTAGGGAAAGGATCTATCATAAAATGCCTAAAGATATCGTGCATGAAAGAGAATCCAATCTGATGAACCATCTTAAGAGTGTGCTTGTAAGCGAAGCTTGAGATCCATTTGAGTCGATAATTATTAAGGCCGCCTTCTTGGCGGCTTTTTTATTGACGCAGCCGAATCCTAAACGATTCTACCTCAGTAAAAAATTGGAGAAGTCCATGGCTGCCTTAAAAGAAAAATATATTCTTTCTGTCGATAGCGGAGGAAGTGGGATCCGAGCAATCTTATTCGATAAGAAGGGCAGAATTGTATCAAGACAGTACGAAAAAACTCCTCCAATTGTGAGCGAGCCTGGTGCCTTGGAACATGACCCCGAAAAACTTTGGCAGGCACTTGTTTCCATTCTCAAAAAAACTTTTAAAAATAAAAAGTTCCAAGCTGTTAATGTGGATTCAATCGGAATCTGCAACCAAAGAGGATCTTTTCTTCTTTGGGATAAATCCAGCGGTAAACCCTTAACAAAACTGATTAGTTGGGCGGATGTAAGGGCAGGCAAAACTTCTTCGGAGATGAATTCCAATAAAATCTGGAAAGTCATCCAATTCGTTTCCAGAATTTTAGGAACGATCACAGGCAATCCTATGTTGATTGCAACCTATATGCTCAAGTTCACAACGGATCATGCTTCCGTTCGTTTGAAGTGGGTATTCGATAAAAATCCTGAACTTAGAAAAAGAGCGAAGAAGGGCGAGATACTTTTTGGCACATTAGATACTTGGTTCGTATATAAACTCACTAAAGGAAAAGAACATATTAGCGATCCTTCTAACGCAACAGTAACCGGCATGTTCAATCCTTTTCAGTTAGAATGGAATGCTCCTCTTTGCGGTATCTTCAATATCCCAATGAAAATTTTTCCAAACGTAAAAGATACGGCTGCCGATTTCGGAGTTACGGATCCTTCTCTATTCGGTGCTGGAATTCCGATCAGAGCGGTGGTAGGCGATCAGATGGCTGCTTTATTCGGGCATGCATGTTTCGAAAAGGGTGGAGTAAAAATTTCCCAAGGTTCAGGCGCATTCGTAGACATGAATATGGGGGATAAGCCTAAAATTTCCAAAAGAGGTTTGTTTCCTCTGGTTGCTTGGAGACTCGGCGGAAAACCGACTTACATGTTAGAAGGTTTTACAGGTACTGTAGGAACTTTGATCGACTGGCTTGGAAAAGGAATCGGGCTTTCCGATACTCCAAAAGTTTTGAACGAACTTGCTTCTCAAACCAACGACACAGAAGGAGTGATCTTTGTTCCGACTGCTTCCGGGATGAGATACCCACATTTTAATCCAAATGCAAAGGCCTCCGTTTTCGGGCTTTCTTTGGCAACTCATAGAAGGCATGTAGCAAGGGCCGTACTCGAAGGAATTGCATTATCTTTATTTGATATATTAGAAGGGATCAAGAAAGACACGAACGTTCCTGTGAGCTCCATTATGGTAGACGGAGGAGTTTCTCAGTCGGACATTCTTTTGCAATGTCTTGCGGATTTTTGCAATGTGGAAGTGAAACGAGCACCAGAACCGGATATGACTGCTACGGGTGCTGCATATCTTGCAGGGCTTGGTTCCGGTTATTGGAAAAGTTTGGAAGAATTGAGAAAGTTAGAAAGAGGTTATAAAATTTTCAAACCTAAGATGGATCCTAAGTTCAGAGAACTAAAATTGGAACGTTGGCATAGAGCAGTTCAATCCACTTTGAAAATAGACTAAGATTCTTGGATACGAATGGAGCTGACTATGGTGGTCAATTGTTCCGCCAATTCTTCGGAAGGCTCCTCGTCCCCATTATAAGTGATTAGGATCATTCTTTTTTTAGCGGAGACCAGGTAGACCATCCAATGCCTTCCGTCTTCCTTTAAAAATTCGCAGGCAATAATCTTGGAGCCTTCGTTGTTTTCGAAAAAAGCGGCCATCTCTCTCACGTATTCTATTTTATGAGTCGCAAGATATCTTTCTAATTCCTGCTCCGGATCGAATCCACCTTCTTTATTTTCGAAAGCGTAGACTTGCATGGCGCCTGCACCATTCTCCTCGAAAAAAGCGGGAATACCTTCGATCACGATATTCTGCCAATGGCCTGGGATCACCATGCTATACCAGCCGGAGGGGGAACGATAAAGTCTGTAATCTAACTTCTTATCCATCTTAAAAACTATTTCGCCATCCTTATCCGGTTAAAAATCCAGGCAAGCATGTTTGGGATTACTTGACATTCGTGTTGTCTTAAACGATCCTCTCCTGTTGTGATCGCAATCCTGAAAAACAGAAGAGGCCCTTTTTATCTGATCACTACGTTTTTCGCGATCATATTCTTTGCGGTCTTCGCATCATCTCTCGCGATTGTCTTTTCCCTATTTCTGATAGCTGTCCTGGTTTTATATCCTGTTTTATTGGACTGGTTTTCCCGTCTTTATGGTCAGGAAGATATTGCGGATGAACTTCATTTTGCAAAAACTAAAGACGGATGGAATATCGCGTTACATAGGCATATTCCTCCTATCCCGAATCCGGAACTTGCCCCCGTTATCGTGGTGCACGGGATCGCTACGAACAAGTATGTGATCGATTTGGACAAAAGACATTCTCTTCCATACTATTTAAAGTTAAGAGGATACGAAGTATTTGCAGTTTCTCTTAGAGGTGCTGGGAGTTCGTACCATGAGAGTAGGGGAGGATATGAGGATTTCACTTTTGATGATTTAGTAAAATATGATGTTCCCGCTATTATTTCAAAAGTACTTTCTCTGACGGAGAGTAAACGTGTGAATTGGGTGGGGCATTCAATGGGCGCCATGATCTTCTATTCTTATTTAGGGATCACATCCAAATCCGAAAAAGAAAAGATCGCGAGTTTTGTTTCTTTGGGTGGCCCGGGAAATTTGAATCATCTTGGTTTAAGCCTGATCGGCTTACTTTCCAGATTCCCTCGTGCTCGAAAAGTTTTGGATCTTAAATTCGGTGCTTCTATGCTCGCACCTCTCGCTGGAGAAATCTACACTCCTATAGACCAGATACTTTATAATCCGAAAGCGACCCGGCCAAGGATCGTCAAAAAGGTAATGAAAAATGCGATCGAAAATATCAGCGAAGGACTGATAGAACAATTCATGTCTTGGATTGAAACAAAGAAGATGAGTTCTTTAAACGGGTTTTATAATTATATAGATCTGCAAAAGGAAATCACTGTTCCTAGCCTATTTATTGCAGGAGCAAATGACGCGATCGCAACTCCTGACACGGTTCGGTTTGTATATGAAAGAGCAGGAACTAAGATCAAAAAATTTCATGTGATCTCTAAGGAAGAAGGAGCCAGTGATGATTACGGACATGGCTGTTTGATCCTTGCGGAGAAGGCGGAAGACGATGTATTTCCCAAGGTCGAAACCTTCTTACGGGAGCATGGAACCTCTAAAAGGCAGAGCTGGTTTTTGAAATTAAAAAGAAAATTCCGGCAAAAAGCTCGAACCTAATAAGACATAAACCTAAATTTGCTACCTTAAAAGAGTAGCATTCTTCCCTTTATCTCACCAAATCTTAAGTATGTCTCAATATAAATGTGCTTATATATTGAGCATGTAAAAGGATAAATCCTACAAAATGGGCACAATATTTAGATTTGGAGAATTGGTACGCTAATTGCATAAGATCTCGGTAGAGCGAAACGAATCCAGAGAAAAACAGAATCGGATACGTAGAGGTGCTTGACCATGATAGAACTCAAATTTGGGCAAAGAAAAGTTGTAAGCTTTCGCGGGGCAAGGAAGGTCGTCGGCGGTTTAACCGAGAAGAATAAGATCGATATCCTTCTGTATATCAGTAAGGAATTTGCAAACGCGGATAAGGAAGAGGAACTTTACGATATCGTAATTAGCCTCTGCAAGGACATCTTCGAGTGCGATAATACCACTCTTAGGATGTGGAAGGGAAATCTTTTGGTCCCTTCTCGCTTCTTAAAAGAGACGATACCGCCTCGCAGAGATCTCAGTCAGGACGAAGGTTATTCAGGGTTCACTTTTAAGACCCGTATGCCTTTGTTGATCCAAGATTTAACACATCACGCGGAATACATAGACGAGGGTGAAACCACTCGGGCCGTTATGTGCGTTCCGATTATGTACAAAGAAGATTGTCTCGGCACAATCGCGGTAGAATCGGACACGGAATTTTTCTATAGAGAAGATGATCTTGAGATCTTAGAAGCTCTCGGTTCCCAGCTTGCTCTTGCTATTACTAGTGTTCGTTTGATCCAAGGTTTGGTTCAGGCGAATGAAAGAGAGGCTCAGATCCTAAAACAATTGGAATGGGATATGAGAATGGGGCGTAACGTCCAGAGCCAGATCGTAGAGACTACGATTGCTCCCTGGAACGGTTTACATTTTGGAACTTATTACGAGCCGATGACTGAAGTTTCCGGAGACTACTTTAATGTGGTCCGACAAGGAAACTCGATCACCGCGATCATAGTGGATGTGTCCGGACACGGTATACCAGCAGCGTTAGTTACCATGTCTATTCACTATCAATTCCAACGTTGTACTTCCCTTGGTATGGGACTATCCGAAACTTTGGCCGAATTGGGTGAATCCATTCGGCCACAGCTTCCGGATGGAACTTATTTTACAGCCTTTATCCTGAAGGTTTATAGCGACTATACTTATTCTTATGTGAATGCCGCTCACCAGAAAATGCTGCATTACCATAACGGTCATGGAAGAATAGAAGAGCTAGATACCCAAGGAGTTCCTCTTGGTATCTTCGAAGTAGAAAGAAGTAATTTCGAAGAGAAACATGGCAGGATTTTGCCTGGAGATATTTTGTTCTTACCGACTGACGGTATTACGGAACAGAAAAATGAACAACGCCAAGAATTAGGGAACCAACGTTTTATAGAATGGATCCGTCAGGAAAAATCCACTATAGAAGAACAAAGAGATAAGATTTATGTTTCCGATCTGGTCGGTTCTTTGATCGGAAGATTTAAAAGATATAAAGGGGATATGAGAAACGGAGACGACGTTTCTTTATTAGCTCTTCAATGCAATCCGGAACTTGGAAAAGCTAAGACATTACTTTCTCTCGCGAAATCCGCTGCAAAGGCGAAGAAGGACCAGGTCGCATATGATAAGGCTCTGGAAGTATTCTCCATGGATGAGTCTCTCAAAGACAGTTTGGTCCTTCTTGGGAAAATGTATTACAGAGATCGAAATTTCGAAAAGAGTGTACAGTTCTTAGAGAAGTATATTAAAACTAGCGGAGAAGAATCCGAGCATATTCATTATCTTTTGGGAAGAGCGTATTACGAGCTGGAAAATATTCCAGAAGCTAAGAGGGCGTTGAAACGTTCCCTTGCTATCGATCACACATACGCTAAGTCCAGTTTAAGGCTAGCTAGATGTTATTTGAAAGATAATGAAACTCCTAAGGCGATCAAGGTCCTTCAACAAGGAATCAAGAGTGCGCCTACGAACGAGTATCTAAAAATTTCCCTTAAAAAGTTGGAGGAATTAGTAAAAAGAAAATCAGGAGATCTAGTCGTTTCGGAACAAAGAAAAGAAGCGGTTTAATTGATAAGAGCCTGACCCATAGGTCCAGGCTCTTGAAGCCCAAAACTTGACATTGATAGATAAGGTAAGTTTAGGGACGGACTATAAGCGAAGTTCAGGAATCGTGTTTAAAAAAATATATAGGAGATTTAGGAAAAATATGCGCATATTAATATTACTTACGCTCGCCTTTGCCTCGAGCGGAATTTGGGCCGATGATGTAGCCCCTGCGACCGCCGAATCCGCGTTAAGTGCAGTCGCAACTTTAAGAGATGAAACGAATTGGTTATGGACCTGTATCGCAGGCTTTTTGGTATTTTTTATGCAAGCGGGTTTCGCTTTGGTCGAAGCCGGGTTTACAAGAGCAAAAAATACTGTAAACATTCTCATGAAGAACTTCATGGACTTTGCCTTGGGTTCTTTGGCGTATTGGCTGATCGGATTTGCGATTATGTTCGGACCTCAGATCATCAGCGGAATTGGATTTGGTTCCGTGTCTTTAGCAGATAGTCTTTTGATCGTAGACGGAAAACCTGATCCGAGCAAGTTTACATTCTTCATATTCCAATTGGTGTTTGCGGGAACCGCTGCTACCATCGTTTCGGGAGCCATGGCGGAAAGGACCAAGTTCGTGGATTATGTGATCTTCTCCGTATTGATCACAGCTTTTGTGTATCCTATCTTCGGTTCCTTGGCATGGTCCAATCTATTCAATCCGGATAATAAAGGTTATTTGGTAGAAGCTGGATTTATCGATTTTGCAGGTTCCACTGTGGTCCACTCCGTAGGTGGATGGGCAGGACTTGCGGGAACCATAGTGCTTGGGCCTCGTATCGGAAAATACCAAGATGGTAAAGTTCTTCCTATCTTAGGTCATAATATGACGATCGCAGCTCTTGGGGTTTTTATTCTATGGTTAGGTTGGTTTGGATTTAACCCGGGATCCACTACTTCGGTGGGTGGAGGAACTTTCGCGATCATCGCTGTTACGACTAACTTTGCAGCGGCTGCGGGCGCCGTTTCTTCCATGATTGTCACCTGGATCCTTTTCAAAAAACCGGATATAGGTCTGACCTTAAACGGTGCTTTAGCCGGACTTGTGGCAATTACTGCTCCTTGTGCAAACGTAAGTATCAGTTCTGCGATCATTATCGGACTCGTAGGCGGTGTGCTTGTGGTATTCAGCGTTTTATTCTTTGATAAGATCAAAGTGGACGATCCTGTTGGGGCGGTTTCCGTTCACGGAGTCTGCGGAGCTTGGGGAACCATCGCTGCAGGTTTATTTGCGGAGCAGGCTTTCGGCGGAGTAAACGGATTATTCTTTGGTGGCGGGATCGACCAATTATTGGTTCAGCTACAAGGTGTAGGTATCGGATTTGTTTGGGCATTCGGAGCGAGTTTAGTTATCTTCTTAGGTCTTAAATTCACCATCGGTCTAAGAGTTTCCGAAGACGAAGAGATCCAAGGTTTGGATATTCTGGAACACGGAAACGAAGCGTATCCAATTTCCAAATAACGGACTTCCAAAAACCTCCGCAGCCGACTGCGGGGGTTTTCTTTTACGTTGACGAAATGCCACCACCCGACCGAATTGAGGTATGCGTTCGGGATTTTCCATCCGCTTCTTCCAAAAATCGCTTTTATTACTCTGTTTTCTTTTTTTCGGCTGTTTCGAATACGAAGAAACTCTTACAATCAATTCCAATCTAAGCGGCACTCTGGAAATCTCTTATGTGGTCCCGACCAAACGTAAGTCGGAAGAATCACTTATCAAATTTCTTCCTACCAGAAAAGAAGAGATCCAAAACAGACTGAACAAAGGATTTTTTTCCAAAAGCCTTGTACTAAAAGACTATACCTTCCAAAAATTAGAAAGTTCGGAAGCGGAACCCGGTGCATTCCGAGAAAAAGCGAAGGTCACTTATAAAGTAGAATTCACTGATATTTCTCAACTAGAGAATATACTTCTCGGTAATGTTCAGATCAAAAAAGAGAAGGCCAATACGATCTATATCAAGAGAGAATTTCCTTCTATCAGTAAATCTCTGGAATCTATGCAAATGGACGGAGAGAAAAAAGTACTGAGCGAAACCTTGAGGTTGATCCGCGGAAACGCGTTAAACTTCAAAGTGAATTTTCCGATCACTTCCGTTTGTTATACGAACCGTGGAGAACAAAGTTTAGGAAGATTGGCGTATCGATTGCCTCTTGCTGACACTGTGGAGAAATTCGGGAACAAGTCCTGGGACTACAGGATTACGTTCGTCTACTAAGTCTCTAGATAGAGATTGGCACTTGCCGCGGAGGCCTAACGGCACATTACCCTTTGGGCAACGTCGGCAAGCTTGTGCTTAGGATGATTTTGCGTAAGTGTGAATTGTGAATCTCCGCCACGTTGTTGGGTTGGGCGGTTATTACTATAAAATCCCCAGGTCGTTACAGTATTTTCCGAATAACTCGAAACCTTTGCGATCGCTTTCCGTTATTTCATAATGTAGTTCCTGCGTGAGATAAGTGCGGACCAAGTCGGAAGGGAGTCTGGATTCTTTTTCGATAATTTCTTCGATATGTGTTAGGCCGTATTTTAAAGAATCCTCATAGAAGCTATCCGGCAATTCCAAGGGTTTTTTAGAAGCCCAAAGCGCGAATATAAACGAGGTGCCCGTGGTTTCATACCACCATTCTGCCAGGTCTTTGACTTCGTAAACTTCCGGATCCCATTCGGCGAATAACGCGTTGTCTCCGAAAAGCATATGGGACCCTCTTCCGATCGAAATTTCTTGTTTGATGATCTTAGGGTCCGTGGGAGAAACTTCCGGCAATTGCCCGGAATCATTATGCACTAATACTCGAACCAGAGCCATACTGGTCCTAGATCCGTTGTCCGTGAGTATTCTGTAAGGAGGATAGTTTTCTTTCTTATTTTTGAAAAACTTAATGGAGCGGACTTGTTGGGAGGCGCAAACCCCGACCTTCATGGAGACGGAAAGTACGTCCGAGTTTCGGAGGCATTCGATCGAGGATATTAACCCTACGTCTACCAGACCCCGTAATAGATAATCCTTTAGGAGAGAGGGATTTTCTGGTACAACTTGATGCTCTGAATTCTGCTCGAATCCCCAGGTTAAGGGACGGGCGTTCAGATGTTTGACGATTCCAATTCTCACTTATTGTTTTTTTCCAGAAAAAAGATCCGTTTTTTTCGCCTATTTACCAGAAAATCGGTGCCTCCCTTCTAAGCCAGAAAAATTAGTTTTTCCTTTCCTTTTCCAGGCTGTTTCCCGACTGTATTCCGAGGTAGGGACCAGTTCGTCCAATCTTATGGAATGAGTCCGTCGGAACCGATGCTGATCAAAGTAGATTATGAGATCCTAAATGGTGATCATGAGGCTTTGCGTGCCTATTTGAATTCTCACGTAGAAGGGAATCCTGCTTCTGTAATTTTGGATCTGGACGAAGTGCAGGTGCTCACCTCGGTCGCTTTAGGCACCCTGGTTGCGTTTGCAAATCGCCTCCGAGGCCAAGGAGTACTCTTGGAAACGATCAATGTCAGCCCTAAATTACTGGAAATTATTAAGTTAGTCTCTTTAGACCAGGCATTGGGTATTCGCTGATTTATGGATGATAATTTTTCCAGTTTCTCTCAGATTACAGACGAAGAGTTCAAATTCATCAAAGATTTGATGTATAAGGAAACCGGAATATTCCTGGCGGATCATAAAAAGATAATGGTCCAATCCAGGCTGAATTCCAGGGCCAGAATGCATAAAATGCAGAATGTTTCGGAATATATCCGAGGTCTGCAGGCCGATCGTAAATTTTTCCAAAGTGAACTCACAGAACTTATTAATCGTATTACTACCAACAAGACCGATTTTTTCCGAGAGAACCATCATTTCGAATTTTTAAAGGAGACCTTCTTCCCTTCTATAGAGGAGAAGGCTTTGAAGTCAGGAAAAAAACAGCTTCGAATTTGGTCTAGTGCTTGTTCCACCGGCGAAGAGCCTTATACGATCGCAGTTACTTGTGCGGAGTATTTTATGCACAAGCCAGGCTGGGATATTAAAATTTTTGCATCCGATATCGATACGAATGTGGTACAAACTGCTCAAGAAGGTATTTATAAAGCGGATCGCCTGGAGCCGGTAAGTGAGGCTCTGAAAAAAAGATATTTTCTAAAGGTAAAGGATCTTTCCGGCAGAAATCAGGACACATACCAAGTGAAACCTGAGATCAAAGCTATGATCGAGTTCCATAAGGTAAATCTTTTAGAAACTCCTTATCCGATACGGGAGAAGATGGATTGTATCTTTTGTAGAAATGTGATTATATATTTTGATAAGGCCACACAGAAGAAAATTTTCGAGAACTTCGAACATGTACTCAAGGACAGAGGCCTTTTGGTGATAGGTCATTCTGAAACTCTTTTCGGTATTTCAGAAGCGTATAAGTTCTTAGGTCATACTGTGTATCAGAAAAAGCCTAAAATTTGATCTTAGTAGGGAAAGTTTTATGTTCAGAACATTTTACATTTTTCTAATAATTGCTCTTTTCTCTTTTTCTTCCTGCAAAAATCGGGAAGATAAGGAGCTTGCAGAATGGGTAGGGAAGGGTGCTTTAGTTGTGGATGTTAGAACTCCTAATGAATACGAAAAACGTCATTTCCCGGGCGCAGTCAATATTCCGATCGATAGTTTACCTTTGAGGGTGGACGAGTTAGGCTCCAAGGATAAACAAATTATTCTTTATTGCCAATCAGGTGGCCGTAGCTTAAGAGCAAAAACCTTCTTAGAGGAAGAAGGTTTTTCTCAAGTAAAAGATGCAGGAAGAATAGACCGTCTATTCTCAGTTGTTTCCGAATAAGTCTTTTCGTTTCCTTTTCTAAACGATTATAGTCTGAATTTTTCGGAGATATTTTTAAGTATCTCCGCAGTATTCGAAAGATTCCTGGACGAAGAGGACATCTGTTCCGATCCGGATGCTGTATTGATCGTATGCTCGTTGATCTGCATGATCACTTGAGAAATTTCCTGGACCGCTTTTTTCTGCTCGTCTGCAGCTAATTTTACCGCTTCCGATTCGGTCCTTACTCTTCCTGCGTTATCCGTCACTGCACGGTTGATATTGGTTTGGGAACCTGTGATGGAATATAATCTATCCATAGCATCGGAAACCTGATCCACGTTACGGATGATCGCATGAATGATCTCAGTGGATGATTGGATTCCTTTGGCTCCGCTGTCCAATTCTCCTGTGTTTTTGGTGATCATCGCGGAGATAGATTTGATAGAAGAAGCGGTCTTTTCAGAAAGTTTTGAAATTTCTTCCGCAACGACTGCGAATCCTTTTCCTGCTTCTCCGGCTCTTGCCGCTTCTATCGCTGCGTTCAGTGCGAGTAATTGGGTTTGGTCGGAAATGTCGTTGATAATCCCTATGATTGCAGTCATTTCTCCCGAGGATTTGAGAATATTCGAGATCATTGCATTCATTCCGGAAAGTGATTCTTCTCCTTTTTTTGCCTGGAGAGAAATGGATTTTGCCATGTTTAGAGTATTTTGGATCTCTTCTCCGATCTGGTTCACACTCTGAGAAAGTTCTGTGATCTTGATCTGGAATTCGGAAATATTATTATACTGGTTGTAGATGGAGCCTGAAATATTATCCATCCCCGCAGACATCTCTTCTACTGTTGCAGACATTTCTTCCGTAGACGCTGCTGTGGATTGAGCTCCATTGGAGAAGTTTTCAGAACTTGCAGATAATTCTTCTGCCGAAGCCGCAAGTTCTTGTGAAATTTTTTGGATCTCTCTTACGGAAGTTCTTAAGCTTTCTAAGAAGGAGTTAGTGTCTTTACTTAGATCTCCTATCTCGTCTTCATGATAAATTTTTAGACTAGCTGTCAGATCTCCTGTGGACATGGAGCGGAATAATTCTCTTGCTTCCTGTAAAGGATGGAGACGAACATTTACTATTCTATAAATAATGAATATAGCAACGATCAAGAATACTAAGGCGAATGCGATGATCCTGAATAACATTTGATGAACCACTTGCGCTAGCTCGTCTTTGGATACCACTGCGGAAACTCTCAATCCGTATTCCGGAACATCGTAAACGGTAGCTATTTTATCTTTTTTGAAAAAATACTCCATATGTTGTTCGGAGGGAAGGGACATTAACTGTTTACCCCAATCCGTTTTGCTTAAATCTAATTTTAAGATCAAAGATTTGTCGGGATGTCCTACCACTACTCCGTTCATATCTGTGATGGCGATATATCCGTCCGATCCGATCGTAATTCCGTTCACTATAGTCTCTGTCATTTTGCTGAGAGAGATCGCAAAACCTAAAATCCCCACCACTTGGTTCCCTTCCTTGGTCGGGACCGTAAGAACTGCGACCGCTTCTCCAGTAACCGGAGAAGGATTTACCTTACTTAAAAGATTTTTTCCTTCGAGGGCGGCTTTGATATTTCCGTCAAAACCTGTTCCTCCCCAACGAAAATTGTTCGCTTTGCCAGTGGCGTCTGCGAATACCATAGGATTTTCTTCGGGAGTGGATAGGAATACGTTCTCATACGTATTATATTTTTTGAATACGTTTGCGAGTATGGGGTTTAGGCTGCCCTTATCTCTGGCGATAGTAGCCTTAATGAATGGAGTATTCGAATTTACGAACTCTGCCAAAGTAGTCTGTTGGTCGAAGAAGAACTTAATATGTTTTCCTGCGAGTTTCGAGATCTTTTTCATCTCGTCGATGTAAGCTTCTTCCACGTATTTTTTTGCAGTAAAGTAGGCGAAGGAAGAAATTCCCACCGTAAGTAGAACGATAGTAATGGTACTTACCGCTAGGATAATAATCTTTAAACTGTTTCTTTGCATTTTTTGAGTCGGACCGAGATCGGATTATATTTTGAATTTTTCGGTTATATTTTTCAGTATTTCCGCGGTAGTTGCAAGGTTCTGAGCCGACGAGGACATCTGTTCGGAACCGGACGCGGTATTTAATGTATGTTCGTTAATCTGAGTGATTACTTGCGCGATCTCTCTTACAGCTCTTTTTTGTTCATCAGTCGCGAGTTTGACACCTTCCGCTTCTGTTCCTACACGATCCGATTGTTCGTCCACGGACCTGTTCACTGATTCTTGGGCGGAAGTGATCTCGAATAGATGGCTCATCGCTTCTCCAACCGAGTCCACATTTTTGATAATGCTATGTAGGATCTCCACTGAGGAGCGAATTCCTTTGGCACCTTCATCCAATTCGGAATTGTTCTTATTGATCATTTCTCCAATAGATTTGATAGAAGAAGCCGTTTTGACCGAAAGTTTGGAGATCTCTTCCGCAACGACTGCGAATCCTTTTCCTGCTTCTCCTGCTCTTGCGGCCTCTATTGCTGCGTTAAGTGCGAGTAATTGTGTCTGGTCGGAAATATCGTTGATGATCCCGATAATAGATTTCATTTCTCCGGAAGACTTCAGGATATTTTCTATCATATTACTCATTCCGGTGAGTGAACTTTCTCCTCTTTTTGCTTCTTGGGAGATGGATTCCGCGATTTGCAGGGTGTTTTTGATCTCTGTTCCTATCTTTCTTACACCGGAAGACAGCTCTTTTATTTTAGTATGAAATTCTAATATGTTCGAATATTGCCTATCTGTGACTGAGGAAATATTCTCCATACCTGCGGACATTTCTTCCA
Organism: Leptospira neocaledonica; assembly: GCF_002812205.1. Lineage (NCBI taxonomy): Bacteria > Pseudomonadati > Spirochaetota > Leptospiria > Leptospirales > Leptospiraceae > Leptospira > Leptospira neocaledonica. The sequence goes on along the minus strand of NZ_NPEA01000010.1, from coordinate 96,441 downwards.
CAGTGGCTGACATCTGTTCGGAAGAAGCAGCAGTAGATTGAGCACCTGTCGCAAAACTCTGGGAGGAAACTGTCAATTCTTCCGCAGAAGAAGCCAATTCCATTGCGATACGTTGGATATCCTTCAAAGAATGTCTGAGACTTGCGATAAAAGAATTCAGATCCGCACTCATTGCGCCTATCTCGTCGCTGTATACAACTTGAATGTCCGAGGTTAGATCACCTTGCGCCATGGTTTGGAAAAGTTTACTAGCATTCTCCAATGGACCTAATCTCTTATTTAAGAGAAGATAAAATAGAAAAACTGAAATTCCTACAGTGACTAAACTAGTAAGCCCTATGGAAAGTAGAAGTTCTGTTAAGGCTTCTCTGACTTCCGATTTTGGCTGGATAGCAATTACGGACATTCTCCATTGGTCTAACCTGGAAACTGTAGAATAACGATCTGCACCTTTGAAAGTGAATTCGAAAATTTCTCCACTTTTCAATTCCAACATTTTTTTGCCATAAGCTTCTTTAGCTACGTCCAGATTCATGATCATTTCTTTTTTAGGGTGAGCGATCACTAAACCCGTTTGGCTCATTACGGAAACGTAACCTTGTTCTCCAATGTGGATCTTGTTGATTACTTTTTCGGAAACATCTTCGAAGGAGAGGGCTATGTTTAGTACTCCTACGATATTTGCGCCGTTACGGATCGGAACTGAGATCACTGCAACTGGAAGTCCTGTGATCGGAGATTTTTGAGGAGGTCCTAAATAATGTTTTCCTTCTTGTACTGCGATGACATTCTCTTTTAGCTCGTCACCTTTTGCCTTATAACCTAGAGACTTTCCGTCCAAACTATCCGCTAAGATCCTTTTTTCTCCATCTAAGCTCATTACGAAAATGTTTTCATAAATCCCATATCTCTGATGCACTTCTTTGAAGAGGTCCCCAGCGATCGGTTTTCCTGTAAGTGCAGTTTGTATCGCTCTTGGATCAGCGGCTAACGTTTTAGCCACGTTAGTATGAGAAAGTAAGAATGCATCGAACTCTTGCGCAACCACTGCCACCACGTTTTGCATTTGGTTTAGGTGGTTTTCGGTGATCTTTTTCTGACCGAAATAATAGGCATTACCCGAGATCAATAACGTTAGCACGGTAAGAATGACGATGCCTGCGCCTAGAAGAATGAACTTTAAACTGCTTTTTTGCATACCTAGTATAGGCCTTCCTGAAGAGGCTAAGAGTTATAATAATTCGTCGGCCTAATCGGACAATTCCTTTCAGGCAGTTTGTCACCAGAGCGGATTTTTATTTATGGAGAAGTTGGAACGGTGGCATTGTATCTAGGAAAGACGGACAGTCAAGACTTTAGTGCTTTCGCGTTAGTGAGTTTATAACCTACTTACTTCGGATTATCTAAGGAGATAGGTTTGCCACGATTGTTGGAGTTCCAACATACCATGGAAAGATTGTAAAATCGGGACGGTTCTTGGTTGTCTTTTGGATAAGCAGGTAGAACTTGGAAAACGAATTGGAACCTGTTCATTATTCGGTGCTCTATCGGGAGATTCTATCCTTCTTCCTTTCCGTATTCGATAAGGACCGAGAACTCCTTTTTTTGGATGGAACAGCAGGAGAAGGAGGACATAGTCTTCTACTCTTAGAACAATTCCCCAATTCTAAACTGGTTTTAGTGGATCGGGACTCGGTTATGTTGTCCAGGGCCCAGACTAGACTTTCTGCATATTCTTCCAGAGTCATTCCTATCGAGGCTAATTTTTCGGATCTAGACTCCGAATTCTTGAACGGCTTCGGGGTTGCCAATCCGCCTGACGGTATCCTTTTGGATTTGGGAATTTCTACATTTCATCTTTTACATGCAGGAAGAGGTTTCAGTTTTAGAGAGAACGAACCTTTGGATATGAGACTTTCTTCTTCCGGCGGGATTTCTGCGGAAGATGTGATCAATACCTACCCTGAAAAAGCTTTGAGTAAAATTTTTTACGAGTATGGGGAAGAGCGTTGGACCAAGAAGATTGTAGAAGCGATCTTGGAAAGAAGGAGACACTCTCGCATCGGTTACTCGGGAGATCTTGCACAATTGGTTTCCAGAGTGATCCCAAGAAAATTTTGGCCTCCAGGCAGACATCCCGCTACTAGAGTTTTTCAAGCTTTAAGAATAGAAGTGAATCAGGAACTGCTTCATATAGAGGTCGGTGTCAAAAAACTTTTGGATCTGGTCGCAAAGGGCGGGCTCTTTCAAGTGATTTCTTTCCATTCTTTGGAAGATAGGATCATTAAGAATTTATTTAGAGATTATGCAAGAAGTGGAGAAGCTAAACTTCTCACCAAAAAGCCGGCGCTACCGACAGATGCCGAAACAAAAGAAAATCCTGCGTCTCGTTCCGCAAAATTACGTGTCATCCATAAATCTCTTCCTACCGATACTGAAGATGAAAAGGAGGATGAAGAAGAATGAGCAGGGTTTCAGAATTTTTATCCATTCGTCTTTGGCCTGATCTTGGTTTTCTGTTTAGAATATTCGGTTGGGTAATAGCTCCTTTTAGCATTGCACTTTTATTTGTTTGGCAGAATGTCCAGGTTTCTAGATTGAATCGAGAACTTGCAATCACCTCCCTAGAAAAAGAAAAACTTTTAAAGAAGAACGACGACTTAAAGATTGGAATGGCGACTTATACTTCTGCCCGTAGGATAGAAGCTCTATATCGTAAAACATATCATTATTTGCCGATCACGGTGGGCGATCGGATCATTACCGTAACTCTTCCTCCGGAGAGAAACGAGGCGGAACTTGAAACTTTCAGAGCTCCTTGATCTTTTTCCGAATATTAAAATTATTTCAGGATCTTATACTCCGGATGAAAAGATCAACTTTATCCGCACAGATTCCCGAAAATTAGAACCGAATGATTTATTCTGTCTTCCCGATTCTTCTGGAGATAAGGGTGCAGAATACGCGAAGGCTTCTTCCTCTAAATATATATTAATAGGATCTAAATTAAAAATTCCGAAATTAGAGAACAAGATCGTTTTTAAAACTGATTTGGATCCGGAAAGTTTGGCCGGTCCGATTGCTTCGGTTATTTTAGGAAATCCTTCTTCCAAAATGAAAGTGATCGGTGTTACCGGAACAAACGGTAAAACTTCTTTAACTCATATCTTAGCGTATTTGGGAGAAGCCCAGGGAAAATCCTGCGGATTGATTGGCACAACAGGTGTTAAATTTAAAGGAAGCTTAACCGACACAGGATATACCACTCCTGATCCAAGCAGCCTACAGTCCATTCTGAAAGAAATGTATGATTCTGGAGTGGAATATGTTTTTATAGAAGCAAGTTCTCACGGATTAAAACTGGGGAGAACGAATGGAGTCCAATTTAAAGCGGGAGTATTCTCCAATCTTACCCAGGATCATTTGGATTTTCATCCGGATATGGAAGATTATCTAAAGAGTAAGGCGCTTTTATTTTCTTCTGTAGCTTCTAATTCCGAAACTTTCGGTGTTATAGATTCTGATGCACCCGGCGGAAAAGATTTTAAAACTGTAGTGGAGGCTTCTTCTCCAGATCTAAAAATTTTCTCTCTTGGTAGAAGTTCAGGTGAATTTGAGATCCATTCCGAGGCATTCTCCTTGGAAAAAACTTCTTACCTAATTCGTCTTTCGGATGCCTGGGGTGGAGATACAAATATCACTACCAATCTTCTGGGCGGTTTTAATGTGCGAAATACTGCACTTGCATTTGTGACTGCGCTTGGCTTGGGCTGGGAGAAAAAATCTCTTCTAACCGCTTTGGAAAGTATTCCTCAGATCCCGGGAAGATTCCAAATCTATTATAGTAAGGATAGATCACGTATGGCTGTGGTAGACTATGCACATACTCCGGACGCTTTGGAGAATATTTTAAGAAGTATCCGAAAATCCAAGCCCAAGGAGCTCGTCGCACTTTTCGGATGTGGTGGGGACAGGGACAAAACTAAACGTCCTAAGATGGCAAAGATTGCCCAAGAACTTGCGGATAAAGTGATACTCACGTCCGATAACCCAAGGACAGAAGATCCGGAACGTATCTTAGATGATATACAGGCAGGTCTTTCTCCCGGATATTCTCCAATGCTCAGAGAAGCGGACCGTGCAAAGGCCATTCTTTACGGTATCTCTCAGTTAAAAGAGGGTGGTTGCCTTCTCGTTGCTGGTAAAGGGCATGAAGACTACCAGATCATCGGCAGGGATAAGAGTCATTTTGATGACGGAGAAGAAGTCCAAAAGGCATTCAATTCGTTGGCCTAAAAAAAATGGCGCAGATTCTGGCTTACGTCGATAATTAAGCCAGAGAAGAGGATTTTCTTTTTTACGTTTACTCGTGCTCGGCGTGGGCGAATCTGTCTTCCTAGAAACGATATGTTCTATTTTTTATACGAAAGATTTTTCCAAGATCTAGATTCTTTAAGACTTTTCAGCTATGTAACTGTTCGGGCTTTGATGGCCGGATTAACTTCCATGTTCCTGACTTTTTGGTTCGGGGGAAGGGTGATCGATTTCTTGCACGGATTAAAATTTAGAGAAAGTGTAAGGGACGACGGTCCAAAATCCCATAGCACCAAGTCAGGAACTCCTACGATGGGTGGTCTGATGATCGTATCCGCTTTAGTCGTATCCATTCTTCTTTGGGGGAATTTAAAAAATTCGAATATTCTTCTTCTACTCGTTTGTTCCGTTTCTTTTGCTACTTTGGGGTTCATTGACGACTATATGAAATCCGTAAAAAAGATCAAGGGTGGAATGAGAGCTCGCACTAAATTTGCCGCTTCCGTAGTTTTAGCTGCGATCTTCTGTGGAGTGTTCTTGTATTCTACTGGAGAAGCTCCCAAGGGGACTACAGGCAAAATTCTATTTCATTTGACGGATCTATTCTTGCCTTTCGTAAAGGGACCAATTTTGTCCTGGGGTTATTTTGCGATTCCATTTTCTATTTTAGTAATATTAGGATCTTCTCATGGAGTTAATCTGACCGACGGTTTGGACGGTCTCGCGGGTGGAACTGCGGGGATCGTAGTTGGAACTTTGGGACTGATCGCCTATGTTTCCGGAACACCTGTTGCTGCAAATTATTTGAATATTCCTTATCTTCCTCATGCTCACGAATATAGTGTCTTCCTTGCTGCTTTGACAGGAGCATTAATCGGATTCCTTTGGTTCAATAGCCATCCTGCCCAAGTGTTCATGGGGGACACCGGATCTTTATTTTTAGGCGCTACGATTGGATTAACTTGCGTGATGTTGAAGAAGGAGATCCTACTTATTATTTTGGGTGGGATTTTTGTGGCGGAGTCCTTGTCTGTAATTCTGCAAGTAGGTTCTTTCAAGCTGACTCAAAAGAGAATTTTCAGAATGGCACCTCTACATCACCATTTTGAATTGGGAGGAGTGCCTGAAACCAAGGTGGTCATCCGTTTCTGGATCGCAGCTATTATTCTTGCGATCATCTCTTTATCTAGTTTGAAAATACAATGAAGGCTCTCGGGAGAAAGTTCAAAAATTTTTGGGAATCTCCCGGTTCCCCCTTTGATCTTGTCTTAGTAGGATCCGTATTCTTTCTTTTACTTTTCGGAATATGTGTAATGTATTCCAGCTCTTCCGTTACAGCATGGAGAGAATTCCAAGACTCCGAGTATTTTTTAAAAAAACAATTGGCCTGGGCCATAATCGGCCTTGTGGTGTTCTTCTTCTTTGCAAATTTTCCTTATAAACGTTTGGAAAAATTCGCGTTAGGCGGAATTGTTATTAGTGTCCTTCTATTAGTCTTGGTGTTCATTCCTGGCATTGGAAAATCAGTAGGTACTTATTATGGAAGAAATTTCCATAGATGGATCGGAATCGGACCTTACCAATTACAACCTTCCGAGATAGCGAAATTAGCAGTGGTGATCTATCTATCTTCTCTCATGGTGAAGTTGAAATTAAAAGAGAATCGGGATCCCAAAAGATTCATTCTTCCTGCAGTTTTATTACTTGCTGTCCTGATTCTGATCTTAGCAGAACCTGCTTTCGGGACCACGATGGAAATTTTATTCGTGGTGATTGCGTTCGTATTTTTATTCGGGTTTCCGGTCCGTAACCTTCTTCTTGTAGGACTGGTTTCTCTTCCATTGGCATATCTTCTGATCAGCCAAGTAGGTTATAGAAGAAAAAGGATGGAAGTCTGGCTGGATCCGTATCGTTTTCGCTACGACGAAGGTCATCAGTTGGTAACTTCTTTTAGAGCATTTCTGGATGGAGGCTGGTTTGGAAATAAATTAGCTAGCGGATATGCACATAGATACTTAACTTACAGTCATACTGACTTTGTTCTTGCAACGTATGTCGAGGATTTCGGGTTTATAGGTTTCGTATTTTTCTTTGCTTTGGTGATGATACTTCTTTCCAGAGTGTATGTTCTTCTCAAAAGAGTAGAGGATCCGTTCGGTTTTTATTTAGGAGCGGGGTTATTATTTATTTTAGGGACCCAGTTCGTTATCAATAGTTATGTGGTGACGGGGCTTTTTCCGATTACAGGGATCAGTTTGCCGTTTATGAGTTACGGAGGATCCTCTCTTCTTGTGGTTTTAGCCGCCTTCGGAATCCTTGTCAATATAACGAGACGAGAAAACATAGGCGTATGAGATCGGTTTTAATCGCAGCCGGAGGGACCGGAGGCCATATTTCTCCTGGGGTCGCGCTCGCAGAAAGTCTTGTGGATCGAAAAGATTCTTTAGGTATCTCTGACGTTTTTCTACATTCTCTTATCCGAAATAAGGATAATCCGGATCTAAAACAGGCTCCTTGCGAAGTGCTTTGGCATAATACTCCTTCTCTTTCCGGAAATTTTCTTTTATTACCTTTTCGATATATATTCCAACTTCTAAAGTCTTGGATCAAGTTCAGGCAATTGGGTGTAGACGCAGTGATCGGGATGGGTGGGTATTCAAGCGTTCCTGCACTTCTTTACGCGGTAGTCTTTCGTAAAAAATTGTATTTATGCGAACAGAACTGTATTCCTGGAAAAGTGAATCGGATATTTTTCAAATTTGCGGATAAGGTCGCATTTAGTTTTCCTCCCAAGGATACAAAAGTCTCCTGCACTTGGGAAATATTGGGAAATCCTCTAAGATCTAAAACTGTTCCTAAACTTGCTTTAAAGTTCAGCGAAAAATGGGACCCTAAAAAGAAAAAACAATTTAATGTTTTAGTAATGGGTGGTTCTCAGGGAGCAAGGCAGATCAATAATATGGTAGTCAACCTGATGAAACACGAGGTGATCCAGGAAAGATTCCGTTTTAGAATGCTTACCGGGACAGCACTCTACGACGAGGTTTCTAAAAAAACAAAAGACGCGGATCTGATCTCTTATTCGGATAATATGGCAGAACACTACGATTGGGCTAACCTAGTAATTGCTCGTTCCGGTTCTGGAGTTCTTTCCGAATGCGCGGCTTATGCTCTTCCTATGATCCTGATCCCTTATCCGTTCGCAAAAGATGATCACCAAACTGCGAATGCCAAGTATATGGAAGCGAATGGTGCAGCAGCTTTATTGGAGCAAAGAGACGAGGACGAAAGTAAATTGTTCCGTATCTTGGACAGTTTTGCACAAAATCCGGAACAACTGAACGAAATGTCTATTAGATCATTAGAATGTTCTCATGTAGAAGCCTCAACCGAAACGGTTAGTTTCTTTTTCGATAATACAAAATAATGGAAAGCGGGTCTATCCAGCAAAGATTGGGATTTTCCAAACCCTTTTTTCTTGGGATTGGCGGCTCCGGTATGTCTAGCCTTGCGCATATATTGGCGGATGCAGGGTTTCAAGTTTCCGGCTATGATGGAAAAAAAAGCCAGGTTACCGATAACTTAGAGAAGAAGGGAGTAAAAATATTCTCCCAACTTTCCGATCTCGGAGAGAATATTGAATATGATTCTGCTATCTATTCTTCTGCGATCCGTTTGGATTCTCATCCTATCGCTTCTTTTTTTAGGCAAAAAGGGATCCGTTTTTTTCATAGATCGGAAGTTTTACATCTATGCTTTGAACATCTTACCTGCATAGCAGTGGGGGGCTCTCACGGAAAGACTACGACCACTGCGATGACTTCTCATATCCTCAATGATTTAGGATATTCTCCTTCTGTAATGGTGGGCGGGGATGTTTCCTTTTTGAATGGAGTAGGTGGAAGATTTTCATCCGGTAAGATCGGAGTTTTTGAATCGGACGAATCCGATGGTACATTTTTAAATCATAATGCACAGGTACGTATCCTCACGAATATAGATGAGGATCATCTGGACTTCTATCATACTCGGGAGAAGTTATTGGAAGCATTCTCTCGATTTATTTCTTCCGGAACTCAAACAGTGATTTTGGATATAGATGATCCTGGTATATCGGATTGTTTGGAGTTAATACAGGATAGATCTAAAATTTTCGGGTTCACTTCTTCTACAGAATCGAATATTAAGTCTGCGGGTTTTAGAAATTTAGTACATTATAAAATAGAAAGTAAGAAGCTGAACTTCATTCTAGACGGAAAAGAATTTGAAATCACATCCAGGTTTCCCGGGAAACATTATCTCACGAATTCACTCGCAGGAGTCCTCGCCACCTATTCTTTGGGAGCCGATCCCGATAAAGCTGCTAAGTCTGTCTCTGAATATGCAGGAGTTAAACGCAGATTAGAGTACATCGGAAACAAGAATGGTGTGGATATTTATGATGACTACGGACATCATCCCACTGAGGTCCAAGCAGTACTTTCTTCTATCCGAGAGTTATCCGGAGGACGGGGAAAACCGGTAATCCTATTCCAACCTCATAGGTATACTCGCACCAAAAACTTATACCAGGACTTCGCTAAAAGTTTGGACCAGGTCGAGACTGTTCTACTTCTCCCCATCTATTCCGCAGGAGAAGACCCGATTCCAGGAGTTTCCTCCGAACTCATTGCAAATAAAATGAGGATAAGACCCAGAATTCTCACTGGCAATCTTGGAATTGATCTTTCCACTTTGAAAGAAGTGCTCAAACCCGGAGATGTATTCGTAAGTCTCGGAGCGGGGAATGTTCGGGACTGGGGACTGGAACTCTTGAAAAAAACCGATACCCCATAATTTTCCGAATTCTCGTCAAAGAAATTTATTTTTTCGATAAAGAAATGCCAATCTGGTTTACTTTTATTTTATATTGAATAAAAACTCACTTGGAATAAAGTTAGGTAGAGAAGTATATATGACGATATTTTATTATGGAGCTCTGGATTGTTTAAAAACTTCATATTAAAAAGAGGATATTGGATTGTTCCTCTTGCCTTCGTTCTCTATTTTTTTATTTCAATTCCAACTAATGACGGATTTAATTCTGATTCCGGTCTCAAGTTACTCCAAGCGCGAGGATTATTAGCCTCTTCTTTCAGGGATCAGGAAGTCTTTTATCCAGGTAAACAATGGGACCCGGAATACAGATCTCATTTAAATCGGATGTTTCTGGTAAGGAAACCTGAAGGGGGTTACTGGGGGCAATATTCCGTTTTGTTTGCTGCGATATCTGCACCGATATTATTTTTATTTGGAACTTCTTCCCTTGTACCTTTTTGTATCTTACTCTATTTAGCTTCTATAGTAATATTCCAAATTATTTATAAACCTACACGCTTTACCGTTTTTTTTGCGCTGCTTTGCACTCCTATTATCCTATATTCAATGGAATACAGTGAAAATACTTTATTCTTATTATTTGCCAGTGCAGGACTTTCATTCTATTTTAGGGATCCAGATTTAAGGTGGAATTTTCGGGAACGTTTTTTGGGAGGCATCTTACTTGGAATGACCGTATGGTTTCGCCTGGAACCTTTTATTTTTATACCGGTCTTGGGATTATCGATTGCGATCGTTGAATATAAGAAAATTTTAAATAAGGATTTTTGGAAAGGTAACGGGATATTTGCAATTGGTATAGCGATTCCGATTATTATCTTTCTCATTTTTAATGAAATTGCCTACGGTAATCTATTTGGCCCCCGTTTTGTTGTGAGTGGTAAGACCTACTGGGATGTAATCGTTAAACTTAAGCAGCTATTCGTGTTGTTTTTTTTAGGTTATTGGAAATTGGGATTTTTTGGATATATGCCAATTTTGCTTTGGGTCTTCTTTGATCTTCTTTTTTCAAAATATACCCTTTCGATTCGTGAGAGGGTTTTAATCTTAACGATCTTGATATTCGTTCCGACATTAAGTTTCTCGGTAAATACAGAGGCTTTTGTTAGCTGGGGCCCACGATACTTATCGTTAGCGATTTTTCCGGGACTATTCTTACTGGATAGCTGGTATCGAAGAAAGTTCGAAAATACAAATCAAAAACTTAATATAGCTATATTACTTGTACTTATAACGGTTTCTCTCTGGGCCACTTTTAGGGGCTTGCAGATGATTCGTGCTTCCTATAAACAGATTAAAAACCTTTCGGAAGAATTTACACAATTAAAGCCAGATTTTTTAATCACGAGTAGTTATATAATCGGCGGTCATTTCGGGCGCCTTTCGCTTAGTACTCCTTGTTTCTTTGTTAATACTTTGGATGAAGCGGAATCTCTTTCAGAGAGACTATTCAAGTCCGGTAAAGAAAAACGAATTGTTTACTTAGTTACCAAATACCAAACGGAAGATATAGAGCGAAAAATGGAAGGAGGGCAGATCAGTTCGTTTTCCCAAAGATTGAAGGATATAACTCCTCATATAATTTCGTATCGTGATTTTGGGAAAACGAATACCGAAGAGTTCCTGAAATACTTAACCAACTCAACTACGTTTGTTGAAAGTAAGGAAACTCATTATTATACGGCTTATATTTTCAGCACAAAAAGTACCGACGAAAAGTCTCGTTAGTTTGTAATCCACCTCGATTTACTTTGGGTTTTATTTTAGGATCCTTTTTGGAAAAAAGGGGGTCTTAAAATATTATTGGACTATATTTGAATATGAATTTAACTGGTACAAGCCTGAAATTTATTGAATGAAACTAGTAATTAACATTCCTTGTTATAATGAAGAAAAGACTCTCGCTTCAGTATTGAGTGAAATTCCCAGAAAGATTCCCGGCATAAAAATAATCGAAATTCAGGTCGTGGATGATGGTTCCACGGATCGCACTTCTGAGATTGCTGCTTCATTTGGTTGTAAAATTATTTCTCATAAAAAAAACTTAGGACTGGGCAGAGCATTCAAGTCCGGAGTAGAAGCCGCCTTGGAAAGTGGTGCGGATATTTTTGTAAATACGGATGCAGACAACCAATATCCTTCTTCTCATATTCCTGAACTGATCGCTCCAGTGATGGCGGGTTCTATGGACATAGTTATTGGGAACAGAGTTCCTTGGAAGGTGGAGCATTTTTCTCCTTTAAAAAAGATCCTTCAATGGTTTGGGAACTTGGTTGTTAGGACTCTAATCGGAATTGACATACCGGATACCGTTTCCGGCTTTCGAGCATATTCCAAAGAAAGCCTTCTAAGATTAAACATAACAACTAAGTTTTCCTATGTTTTGGATACAATTGTTCAGGCAGTGAAGATGGATTTAACAGTTTCATCTATTCCAATTCGCACGAACCCCCCGACTAGAAAATCTAGACTTTTTAAAAATATTTTCCAACATATGTGGAAGTCGGGAACCTCTTTGGTAAGATTATTGATTATTTATAGACCTTTTCAATTTTTTGGGGTTCTCGCGATTACAACTTTCATTCCAGCATTGGCGATAGCGATCCGGTTTTTGATCTTTTTCTTCTTGGGAATTGGTAAAGGGCATGTGCAATCACTATTATTCGCGGTTGTGTTAGTGATTATATCTGGATTATTTTTGGTTTCCGCGATCCTGGCGTTTTTGGTCGGGATGAACCGAAAACTAAACGAAGAAATTTTGTATTATGAGAAGAAGAGAACTTTTCGATCTTCTAATCAACCGAAGACTACAAAAGTAAAGAAGTGAAGAGATTTGTTTTCCTCGCCGACTTGGAATCGAAAAGTTCAATATATTTTTTCGAATAATTTGAAATAGGTTTTTGAGAATGAATGCGAAAAAGGTTCAACGAGATAAACCTAAGATCGCCTTGTTCGGACCAATGCCTCCTTTTAGAGGGGGTATATCCCAATACACTGCACAGCTTAGTAAAGTTTTAGAAAAACAATCTGATTTATTTACAGTTTCCTTTCATAGGCAATATCCTAGTTTTTTGTATCCTGGAAAAACGGATATAGATCCTTTCTTCAAAGGGCAAAAATTAAAAAATGTATCTTATATTCTAGATGCTCTTAATCCTCTCTCTTTAATTCGGGCGGCGGATTTAGTTGCGGAGAAAGGATGTACACTTGCTGTCTTCTCCTGGTGGACCTTGTTTTGGGCTCCTGGTTTCGTTTTTATCTCTTCTCGTTTACGTAGAAAAGGGATCAAGACTGTTTTTTTATGCCATAACTTATTCGATCATGATTCCGGATTTTTGAAAAAGTTTATTACGAAAATCTTACTTAAGAACGCGGACGGTTATTTGGTTCATAGTTCTGAACAAAAAAACATATTAAACTCTTTATTTTCTGACAAAATCATATTACAAAATCCTCATCCGATATACCAACAATTTCCGGCTCCGAAGGGAATTTTGAAACCTCGAGGAAAATTGGAGCTCCTCTTTTTCGGTTTCATTCGCCCTTATAAGGGATTGGATCTTTTGTTACAGGCTTTGGCGAAATTGAATGATCCGGAAGTTCATTTGACAGTGGTGGGTGAATCCTGGAAGGAGCCGCTGGAATTAATTTCTTATTCCGCTGGATTGGGACTAAAGAATGTCGAATTTCATTTGGAATATACGGATGAAAGTTCTGTATCTGAATTTTTTCATCGTGCCGATTTAGTAGTTTTACCATATCGTTCTGCCACCGGTAGTGGAGTTGCAACTATCGCATATCATTATGAAAAGCCTATATTGGCCACCAAAGTGGGAGGATTTTTGGATACAGTCCTCGACGGGAAGACGGGTTTCTTAATTGAAGCAGGAAATTCCGATTTGATTGCGGAAAGGATAGCAACACTTTCTCGAAAGACCTTAAAAAACATGAGACCATCAATCCGAAATTTTAGAAGTAATTTCACCTGGGAGAGCATGGCTTCAAAAATCCTGGAATTCGATTTTGAATTTAAAAAAGGAAATACAAGCTCTACCCCAATCGATCCACGGAGAAAAAATGAAAAGAGCAGTGCCAAAACAAAAAATATTAAATAAGGAAGCATTCAGTAATTCTAATGTTCTTTTGATTGGAACATACTCCTCTGAAAATAAAGGGGATGCAGCCATGGAACTAAGTGTGGCGAATCGAGTCCGAAAGGAGTTAGGCGCCACTGTTCAAATTTCTTCTCCTTTTCCTAATATTGATAAGGCGTTCTATTCCGATTTCGAAGTGGTCTTTTCTCAGCGAAGAAAACTGATTCGGGCAAGTATTCAATTATTTTTGGCGTTTATTTATTCTCTTCTTCCAAAAGCAACACAAAGTAAATTTTCTTTTTTGATCTTATCGGATGAAGGTAAGGCTATTTTAAATGCAGACTTAGTCATAGATCTAAGTGGAGATATGTTAACTGAAGATTACGGGCCGCATGTAGCGTATTCGCATTTTATTCCGATTCTAATGTCGATCTTTCTTAGAAAGAAAGTTTTTCTTTGTGCTCAGTCAATCGGTCCTTTCGGATTAACTACATTTTTAGCCAAATATATCTTTTCTAAAGTTTCTCGTATTACGGTTAGGGAGTCCATTTCTTACGAATATATGAAACGTTTTGGGCTTTCAGAATCCAAATTATCTAAGACTGCGGATGTAGCGTTCTTGCTTGAACCCGCTAAATTGGAAAGAACAAAAGAGATTTTAAAGGAAGAAGGTCTATCTCTTCCGAAAGACCGTATCATACTTGGAATTTCTGTAAGTGATATCATTCAAAAAAAATACGATGCGAGACATGATGTCAAAGGCAAGTTTGAAGACGAATTCGCTTCCTTGTTGGACCAATTAATAGAGACACATAAAGTTTTTGTTGTTTTTGTAAGTCATGTTACCGGACCCTCCGAGACAAAAGATGATCGTAATCTTTCGAAGAGAATATTTTCTAAAATGAAAAATAAAAAATCAGGGTTTGTATTATCTGGAAATCATAGACCTGAAGAAATTAAACGAATTATTTCGCAGTTTAGTCTATTTGTTGGGGCGAGGATGCATGCAAATATCGGAGCCCTTTCCGTTGGGATACCTATAATTGCAATTTCTTATAGTCACAAAACTCCTGGAATCATGAGAGAATTCGAATTGGGGGATTGGGTTCATCCGATCGAAACTTTGGATATGGATAAGTTAAATGAGTCCATTCTAACAATGTACAAAAAAAGGAAAACGATCGCTTCTCAAATATCCAAATCGAACGAAAGAATTAAGTCAGTCGCAGAAGAGAATATTGTAAAGATCAAAGAACTTCTCTCTTAGTATTATTGATAAAGATTAAATCCTTTTTTAGGCCTTCTGTTGAAAAATGCTCGACCTAGGATAGAATGGGATGCTTGGATAAACAGTAAAATAGAAATTTCCGATACCAAAAGTCATAAATAAGATTGGATCGGAACGAGGGGTTTCATGGAATATTTGTGCGGATGTTTATACAAAAATTCCGTAAAGAAGGATGGGCATACTTCCATCAAAGAACGGTTGTCCAATTATCACGGTCAGACTCCTAAAATTCTTCTAGATAAACCTCAAGTTGAATTATTCTCTTCTGCTATCGGATCTAGATTTCTTTCAGGACAATATTCTGAATCTGATGTACATGTTGCTTTTCTTGGACCGATTAATGGAATTTGGAAAGATTCATATAGCGGTTTTGATTTAGAAACGCCGGAGCTTTCAGCTAAATATATACTAGATTTTTATCTGAAGAACGGGGTAGCAGATCTAGGTAAATTGATCGGGCAATTTAGTTTAGCAATTATTGATAATCGAAATGAATCCAAAGTTTTCCTTTTAGGGGATTCTACTGGGATGAGATCTTGGTTCGTTTGTGACGAAGGAGATCGATTTTTATTCGGAACACATTTAAGCTCCGTTGCCGTAATCGGCCAAGCCGTAAAGATAAACCAGACTTACGAAGATTTCTTTTTGACATACGGATTTATTCCTTTTTCAAAAACGGTCTATGAGGGAATTGAAGTCGTTCCTACAGGAATGTTTTTAGAAACGGGGATCGCGGACGGAGTTAATAGTTATTCATATAAACTTTTGACTAAGCCTGTACAAGTTTTCGAAAACTTAGAGAGTTTATCTCTAACGGAAATGGTGGATCGGCTGGACGAAACATTCTTATCTTCATTAGCTGCGCAAGTCCCTTCCGGACAAAAGAATGTAGCCGTTTTACTAGGAGGTTTTGATTCTGCGCTCGTAGCTTCCGGTTTGACTCGATTAGGCAAACAGGTTCACACATACAGTTTTTTTTATGAGGATGAGAGTTTTAACCAGCCTCATACTGATACCCTCTCTAAGTTTTTAGGAAACAAGCATAGTTGGATCAAAGTGGATGAAAAGGTCATCTTAGATGGGCTCAATCATTTTTCCGAAAACTTTAATTACCCTACGAATTGGCTTAACTACTTAGTGCAGACAAATCATCTTGGAAAAAGGATCAAGGAAGACGGAAACGATTTCGTATACACCGGAGACGGTTGTGATGTAGCATTTATGGGTTATCCGAGAACACATTTTGTTGCACATTGGGTTAAGTCTATTAACCGTTTAATTCCTAAATTTTTGATCGGCTCTGTAATTAAGTTGATGGAGACATTCAGAGTCGAATTATTAACCGGCCGACCAAGTCGTGTGTTGGTCGGATTACTCCGAAATTCTATGTTTAGATCCGATTTGCGCGGGTTTATTAATTTTAGGATTTTTGACGAATCTTCTGTAAGGTTATTAAGAAGAGAGAAAAATTCTTCAGATCAAACGAATGAGATGATCTTAACGAAATTATTACAAACAGGATCTAATCTTTCTATCGATAGAAAAGCTTATCTTGGGAAAGCGTTACAATCCCCAAATAAAGCAAAAATTATTGGGACTTCGGACACAAATAGTTTGGTAATTCAGGGACCTTATATACATCCGATTCTGAAAAACTTTGCGATGAGGATCCCTGACGCTATGCTTAGACCTAAAGAGAATACCAAGAATTCTAAAATAGGTAAGTACGTTCTTTCTTTGATGGCAGAAACGAAAAAATATCTTCCAGAGGAAATTATATACCAAAAGAAAGTCGCTGCGGTAGATGCTCCCGTTGATGTTTGGTATAAGAGATATTTGAAGGATGATATATCCAAATTGATTCTTGAAAATAGTCCTTTCGGAGTGAATCCGAAATATCTAAATAATCTTTTTAAAGAAAAATCTATCGAGGAATTTTATCGCAATAGAATTTCTTCGGATACGATCACTACACATGAACTTTCTCTTCTCGCTACTTATTCTTCCTTCGCGAAATTAAGGACAAAAGTTTGAATTTAGCTCTGCAAATAAAAGTGAATAATAACTTAGTTTCAAGATCTATATTCGAAACTTACATTTTTCAAAAACAATCGTTTGGTAGATGAAACTTCAACATATAAAAAGTTACTTATTTTTCTTCCTTAGAATATTATTTGCGATCGCTTTAGGTAGTTACGTATTCCTTACTGTGGATTTTGCTTCGGCATGGAAGGCATTTTTACAGTTTAGCATTCCTTTATTTATAGTCTCTTTTTGTTTAAGTACAATCTGTTCTATCGTGATTCCTGCAATGACTACGAATCGTGCTTTAAGGGTAAGCGGAATTGATATTTCGCTTTGGGAATCTATAAAGATAAATTTTTCTATGAGGCTTTACGTTATGATATTGCCTCAAGTAATCAGTTCCGGTATTCGATGGTTCCGTTACAGAGGGCCGGAGAAAGGGAAAGGTTGGGAAGCAGCATCCATTATTTTTTTTGAAAAGATAGTTCAACTTTTCTTTATCACCTTTAGTACCTTTGTATTTTTTCTTATCAAGATTAATACTATTCCGGACGTCTTAAAAAATTCAATACCATTGATCGGTGTATTAGCTATGGCGTTTTTTGCATTGATCGTATTGTTTCTCTCCCCTCAAGTTTTTAGATTATTTGGCTTCATGTTTAGATTTGCTCGGGATCATTTTCCTCAGTTTGTCGCAAAGAGGGTAGATAAAATTGAGGAAGCTATCCAAGTATATCAAAAATTAGGAAATCGTTCCGTAGTCTTAATGTTTTTCGGTTATCTATCTGCTCATTTGATTTTTATACTTAGCTCATCCGTATTGGGTTTCGGACTTGGGATCGAAATGGATTATATTGATATGGGTTGGATAAGGTCCATAGTCTTGACCTTAAGCGCATTGCCGATTACCGTAGGCGGTCTAGGGGTTCGTGAATTAGGGCATATCTATTTGATGGGCTATTTGGGAGTTGATAAATCCGTTGCAGTTACCTTTTCTCTTCTGATTTTTGCTATCCAAATTTTGATCGCGTTGATTGGGGCTTGTTTCGAAATCTGGAGATTTTTCATGCATTCGAATACGGATTTAAAAAAGTAAAAGAGGAAATCTTATGTATAACTTCTCTGATAACGAATTGATTGTATTGGCAGTAAAGGCCGGGTTGGAGACGATAGCTCTTTTTTTTATCCTTTGGCTATTATTTTTTAAATTTAGAATTTTAGAATATTTGCATGCGTTAAATAAGATTGTTATTTTCTGGTTTTTGCTCTTCGTTTTCCTTTGGACAACTGTGCAAGTTTTGGATCGATGGCAGTATTTTTTTCCGCAGAAAGTAAGTTTTTATCCTCTCGCTCGCTTTGCAATGTTCCAATTAGGTAAGAAGAGAGAAATTAGAGAAAGCTATATTTGGACGATTAAACTGGAAAACGGCGAAGAGCAGGACTTTAATCCTGTGTCTTCATTTTCCGCGATCGGCCAGCCTTCTTTGAGTACTCGGCTCGAATTATTACGAGAAGAATTGGACTCTCAGAAAGATTCCAAGAAAGAGCATGGTAAAAAGGAAGCGCAACTTTGGGCTAATTCAGTAAGAAATTATTATCAGGGCAAATATGCAAAAAAAGTAAATTCAGTCGTTTTTTATAAAACTGCATCCCCGGATGGAAATAGTATGTTGAGGACTGAACTTTATTCGGTGGTATTTTAAATGAAAAAGGTACTCTTACACGAAGACGCTGACTCTCAAACTCTTGGCTTTGCTCGGATTTTTATTTTTACGATTGTATTTTTACACGTATTTTTTGATCGGACTTTAGTATTATCTTATCTTGATCCAGGTCTTTTTTTTCCTCAAGGTATATTCAGGCTTATTCCTTCTGATTATTGGATCGGAATCAATTCTGCGGGATTTCTTTTAATATTTAAAATTCTTTTATTATCCTTTTTGGCAGGAGCAATATTCGGAATAAGTAAATATTTTCTGTATGCTTCGTATATAGGATTTGCGATCTTTTTAGGAATAGAGAAGGGCTTTGGTGGTCATGTGGATCACCGGGAACTTTTTCTTGTATATATTATGTTTTCCTTGTCTTTGACTCCATGCTTGGATTCCTTAAGTCTTAGCGGATCGGAGCTCAAGGATCAGAAAAATCCGCAAGTCTATAAAGCGGCGATGCTGCTTGTTTTGCTGGTCCCAATTCTGGAGTATGTTTATATAGGAGCTGCTCGATTGTTTATCGGCTTTCCGGAAGTTTTTCATCCCGATATTATGAAAGGTTGGATCTTACATGGGATGATCCGTCCTACTAGATTTCCTTCTCTTGGCATCGCTAATTATTATCTTACTCACAGTTGGTTAAACTGGACTTTATATTTTATTTTAGCCTTCTCCACGATCTTGGAACTTTTGGCTATACTATTTCCATTTCTAAAAAAATGGCCAAAACGTTTACTGATTCTTTCTCTTATGGGATTCCATATAGGCATTTTTTTAATAATGAATATTGTCTTCATTGAAAATCTTGCCATACTATTCTTATTCTTTAATTACGGGCCAATATTGAATAGGATTCTCGGGACCTTTCGAACAAAGGGGAAGATTGCTCTAGATATGGGATATAAGGCCTTTTCAAAATACATATATTCGAACTTTGGAAAAGAAGACTGAAACATTCTGTTCTCGAGATTAGATCATTATTAAATGATTGCGCCTTGTCTCACAAAAGTAAGAATGCCTTAATTTCTTCCAAAACTCGCTTATAAGAGCCTAAAATAAAATCATGAAACATAACGATGCAGTGACTTATCGTCCGGATATCGACGGTTTAAGAGCGATCGCTGTTCTTTCCGTAGTTCTATTTCACGCCTTTCCAACTGTGATACGAGGCGGATTTGTTGGCGTAGATGTTTTCTTTGTAATATCCGGATACTTGATCTCAAGCATTCTTTTTAAAAATCTCCAGAAGGGTACATTTCATTTTTTAGATTTTTACGCTCGCAGAATACGAAGAATTTTTCCCTCTTTATTGGTGGTTTTAACTTTCTGCCTAACATTGGGATATTTCGTATTATTAGGTGAAGAATATAAACAATTAGGAAGACATACTTTCGCTGGAAGTTTCTTTTTTTCGAATATAGCTCTTTTGGATGATTTATCCGATTACTTCAATGGCGCCGCAGAGTTAAAACCGTTATTACATTTATGGTCTTTGGGAATCGAGGAACAGTTCTATATAGTTTGGCCTTTAGCATTGTATCTTGCCTGGCGGTGTAGATTTAATTTGTTTTTCATGACTATTGTCTGCGCTGTAGTTTCACTAATATGGAATTTGGCCGAATATAAAAGAAATCCTATATATACTTTCTATTTACCTTATACTAGGGTTTGGGAACTTCTGTTTGGAGCTACCTTGGCTTGGACTCAATTGTATAAGCCAGAAACGATTAAGGATTTACTTCCTTCTTTTATTCAGAAAATCGAATTTTTCAATAAACCATTTTCTTTTCCCTTATGGAATGACCCTAAAATATGCGATATCCGTTCAATCTTAGGATTTGTTCTGATCATAGCTCCGGTTTTATTTTACGGTAAATCGACTCCTTTTCCGGGATTTGCCGCGCTGGCTCCGGTTTTGGGAGCGGTTTTAATTATTTCATCTGGTCCTGAAGCCATCATTAATAAGAAAGTTTTAGCGATTAAGCCGATGGTTTTTGTGGGGTTGATTAGTTTTCCTTTATATTTGTGGCATTGGCCTTTGTTATCCTTTACGGCTATTTTGGAATCTGGAACTCCTGCACTTAAATGGAGACTGATTGCAGTTGTACTTTCCTTTGTACTTTCTACTCTAACTTGGCATTATGTGGAAAAGAATTTACGCTTTCGGGAAAATACTTGGGTTCTGGGTTCTCTTGCAGGGTTGCTAATTTTCGCGGCTTTATTTGGTCAGACCATTTATAAAAAGGACGGATGGTCTTATCGTGTTGCTCAATATCGTGAGAACGCGAAAATTTTCGAAGGTTGGATGATCTCCGATCCTAAATGTATCGATAGATTTAAATCTGAATACGGATCAAACTTAGTATATTGTCTTGTAGGAGATCCGAATAAACAACCGGATGCAGTTCTGATCGGAGACAGTCACGCGAACGCATTGGCATATGGATTGATCCGGAAATTTTCCAACGATCGTTTGAATTTATTGCATATGGGATTAGGTGGTTGCCCTCCTTTTTTCGGAATAGAGGCAGATCCTAAACGGCCTTGCGAGAGAGAGAGTAATACCTTGGAGATGTTGGAAAAAAATCCAAAGATTACCAAGATACTATTAAATAGCAGAGGCCCTAGATATTTAACCGGACACGGTTATGGAGATTTAGAAATAAATGCGGTGGGGGCGGCAAAATACCGCTTTAGACCAGATATAACCGATCCTAAACAGGCTTTCAGAGAGGCAATGCGGGATACTTTAAGAAGGTTAACTGCTGCCGGAAAAGAAATCGTTTTTGTGGCGGATGTTCCTGAAATAGGATTCGATCCGAAACGTTGTGTTTCTTTGCGACCATTTAGACTTGAATCTGAGGATCCCGATAAGGTTTGCAAAATACCTAGGAAAAATTTCGACGAAAGAAATTTAGAATATCATGAATTAGTAAATTCTATTCTAAGCGAATTCCCTAAAGTTAAATTATGGGAGACTTGGAAAAATTTTTGTGATGATCAATATTGTTATGCTTTTAGGGATGGAAAACTTCTTTATAGGGATAGCAATCATATTTCTTTAGAAGGATCTTACTGGTTGGGAGAAAAATACGATCCGAAATAAGGATTAAAATTAATGATTAGCTCAGGCTTTTATGTCTGCGCTAATCGCTTTCTCATAAAAACGCCTTGTCGGCTCTCTCTCCCACATAGTTCCAATGCCCCATCTTACGATCCTGTCTCGGGTCCGATTTGCCATAAAGATGCAAAGTGTATCTTTCATCTGCAAGACACTTTGCCCAAAGAGCCGACTCTGGAAGATAATCTTGCCCTAAAATATTTTTCATGGAAGAAGGTTGAGAAGAAATTTCAGCAGGAAGAGGAAGCCCTGTAAGGCATCTCAGTTGGAGTTGGAATTGAGAAATATTCGCTCCATTTTGGGAGAAGTGACCTGAGTTATGCGGTCTTGGGGCAAATTCGTTTAAGACAATCTTATCACCTTTGATAAAGAATTCCAGACCGAATACTCCGATATAATCTATTCCTTCCGCCAAAATCCTTGCGGACTCGAGCATTTGTTTTTTGATCGAATCCGGAAAATTTCCGGGATGGATAGTGATGTCCAAGATATGATTTTTATGAATATTCTCCGAAGGTGAATAACAAAGTATGTTCCCTTTTTGATCCCTTGCTAAGATCACAGAGCCTTCTTTGTCGAATTCATACCATTCTTCTAAGATTAGATCAAGTGGTTCTTGCCCAAGGGAGCCGACCCAAGCTCTGAATTCTTCTTTGGTTTTAAATTTAGTCTGTCCTTTTCCGTCATATCCAAAGGAAGAAGTTTTTAATACTGCAGGAAACTTGGAAGTCTCCGCTGCCTTTGTTGCTTCTGCCTTATTCGTGATCGGATAAAAAGGTACAGTAGGAAGTCCTAATTTAGAAAATAATGTTTTTTCTCTGATCCGATGCTGTGCGATCCGTATACATTCCGGGCTCGGGAAAACCGGAAGAGAATTTTTTCGGGAATATTCTGAGATAAAGTTTAATTCTCCGCCCGGTATATTCTCGAATTCGAATGTAAGTGCATCTATAGACTTTAAGAATATTTGAAGTGAATCTTCGTCTTCGTATGGGGCAACTGTTTCGGTAGCCCCTACTAAGGAAGCAGGACTATTTCTTTCGGGAGAATAAACGGATACCTGATAACCCATTCGGATCGCTTCTTGGGCGAACATTCTTCCGAGCTGCCCTGATCCCATCACTCCAAGCCTTGCAGGAGGAAGTAGAATTTTTTTCATATTAGGTCTTTGTTTTTGGACAATGCTTCTTCTTTGATATCGGTTCTGTATTGTTCCAATTTTTTGGATAATGTTTCGTCTTGTAAGGACAATATTCGTGCTGCTAGTAATCCTGCATTTTTTGCACCTGCTGTTCCTATTGCAAGTGTCCCGACTGGAACTCCTCCAGGCATCTGCACAATGGATAATAAGCTGTCCATTCCCGATAGCGCCTTACTTTGCACCGGTACTCCAAGCACAGGTAAAGTAGTAAGAGAAGCCACCATTCCAGGGAGATGGGCAGCTCCTCCTGCACCCGCAATGATGATCTCGAAACCTTTGGATCTTGCGGATTTGGAAAATTCAAATAATAGTTCTGGAGAACGATGTGCGGATACAATTTCAGTATGACATTCTATCCCGAATTGTTTCAGGATGGAGACCGCTTCTTTCATGGTTTCCCAATCGGAGCTGCTTCCCATTATGACGGCGACTTTCGTTTTCACACTAGCAAAATCCTTTAAGATAGCTTCCTGGGCAAGTCCGAAAACGGTTTAGGAGCCCTTGGTCACTGAATTTAATTCTTCTACAGCTCTTTCTAATTTCATTCCTCTGGAGGCCTTCGCTAAAAGATAAGAGCCGGGAGGCACTTCTTTCCGGATGGTATCCACTAAGTTTTTGAGTCCGTCTTCGTCTCCTGGAAAGGAGAAGGATAGAAGTCCCGAACTTGCTTTTTTTCGAAAGCTCTTTAGTGCATGTGAAGATTCTGCTCCGAATAGAAAGATTCCCTTGCAGTTTTTTAAACCTGCAGCAAAACTTCCGATCTCAGTATGGAACTTACGGGAATAATTTCCCACTTCTTTCATGTCTCCGAGTACCGCGTAAAATCCTTCTTCGCCAGCGATCTGAGAACATGCTTCCAATGAAGATAACATGGATTCCCTATTTGCATTATAGGTATCGTTTAGAATTTTATAATTTCCTACTTGGAAATCCAATCGTTTGTCGCCGGATCTGAAGTTTTTGATCCCGTTTTGTATCCATTCCGTTGGAGTTCCTACTTCTTCCAGGACAGACACACATAATGCCAGATTTTCCAAAAGTTTGATCCCGGGAAGACTCCAATCCAATGAGGAATTTAGGAATGAGATCTTAAATCCTTTCCGATTCGTTTCTAATATTTCTATCCTTCTTTTGAGTGGAACGGATTTAAATTTTATCCCGTAACGTAAACATCTTCGTTTTAGAAAATTTTTATATTCTCCCGTCTCCGGATAGAATAATACTCCACCTTTATACATTCCTTCCAGTACTTCCGCTTTTGCTTTAGCTATTCCTTTTCTGGAACCTAATAATTCTATATGTGCCGTTCCGATCGTTGTTATGAGTGAATAATCCGGTCTGGCCATTTTGGTTAACCTTGAAATTTCTCCCGCATGATTCATTCCCATCTCGCATACAACGTATCTGGTCTTTGAGTTGATCTGGAATAATGTGAATGGAACTCCGATCTCATTATTATAATTTTTTTCCGTGACCAGTAAACCTTCTCCCAATGGTGAAAGACAGGAGGATAGGATCTCTTTTGTAGTGGTCTTTCCGCTGGAGCCGGTGACTGCAATTAAGATTGGATTAAATCTGGATCTATGAAATGTAGCAAGTTTTCCGAGCGCAAATAATGTATCCTTGACTTGGATCGCTTTCGATCTTTGTTCATCAGTGAGGCTTTTTAAAATCGGATGTCCCTTCTCGCATAAAAAATATGAGGCTCCTTTTTCCAAAGCGTCCAAAATAAATTCATGTCCGTCTCTGTTCCCTTTCAAAGGTACGAATAAGGTTCCTGGTTCCACCATTCCGGATGCTGTGCTGATACTTATAATCTCCGGTTCTTTTTGAAAGGAGAAGTCGGATGGGCTTTGTAATATCCTTCTTACTGTTTCCGGATCGTATTGGAATGGGGCTTTCATGGGCCCAATATCTTCCTACCTAAAATACTCGCAGTCTATTTTTAAAAATTCCTCTTGCAACCTTCCGGTCCGGGTTTTCAAGTATGTGGATGCGAAAAACCAAGGTTGTTTTAATCGGTTTGGGAAGGATTGCTTCTTCCTTGGAAAAAGATCCGTATAGATCCAAGCCTTGCACTCATTCCGGGGCTCTGTTCTCTTCTTGGGGTAAAAAGAATTTTGAGTTTTTAGGGGGAGTGGATCCTCATCCGGATAAAAGGGAGAACTTCCGCAAGCAGTGGAAAATTCCCGAAGAATTTACCTTCTCTGATCCAGATCATTTTCCTTCCAAATATAAACCCGATCTTGCGATCATTGCAAGCCCATCCGAATCTCATTATCGAAACGCATTGGAGTGGATCGATAAAGGTGTTAAAAATTTTCTGATCGAAAAACCTGTTTGTGAAACTTTCTTACAAGCTAAGGATCTGGAAAAAATTTCCCGTAAAAAAGGAATCCGTATTTGGATCAATCACGAGAGAAGGTATCATCCTAAATACGCCTGGGCTAAACAGGTACTGGACTCCCACAAATACGGACCGATACGGACGATCCGTGCCTCCGTTCTGACTTCTGCCTTGGCGCCGGGAAGGGCATTCCAAGGAAGGACCGGGCCATTATTCCACGACGGAACTCATGCAGTGGACTTAGTGTATTGGTTTTTGGGTAAACCGGATCGGATCTGCTCTTCTTTGACTAAAAGAAAAGGGTTCCCCATCGAGGATCGTGCACTCGCGTTCTTGGAATATAAGTCTGGACCCGCGGTGTTTCTGGAAGCGGGAGGTGCTAGGAAGTATTTTCAATTCGAAATGGATATTATGACGGAAGAGGCCCGCATCCTTCTTTCCAATGACGGTATGAGACTTTTTGTTTCCAAGCCCTCCAAGAAATACAAGGGATTTAATAGTTTGACGGAAGTCTCATTTCCCGAAAAATCATTCCTCGGATCGAACCCGTTTATGAACTTATATGCGGAGATGCATAATGTTATTACGGGGAAATCGGAAAGAATGACCGGGGACATCGGAGAAAATCTAGGCATCATGGAACTTTTACATAAGATCAAAACCGGCGCCAAAATTAGAACGGTTACTGAAATCTAATCGTATGCAGGCAAGCCCCCCTTCTACAAATTCCAATCAATTGCCTTCCTATTCTGCGAGAGGAAGATACTATCGAGGAAGTTTCTTTCTTTGGAAAAAAATTCTTAGTCTATTTTGGTATTATAAATTTGTAAGATTATTCCTTTCTTCCAAATCGAGAGAAGAAAGAGAATTAGAATTTTATAAATCACTCGGTTCCGAGTGTAGGGACTTTTTCCTGAAAATGGGTGGAGTTTACGTAAAACTCGGTCAATACTTTGCATCACTTTCTCATTTATTTCCTGAAAGTTTTACGGATCCATTACAAGACTTGCAGGATCGTGTTCCTCCTCATCCTTTTTTCGAAATTAAGGAAAGATTTAAAAAAGAATTCGGAAAAGAGATAGCAGAAGTTTTTCCGGATATTTCAGAAGCTCCTCTTGCTTCCGCATCTATCGCTCAAGTTCATTCTGCCACCTTTAAGGGAGAAAAAGTAGCGGTTAAAATTTTATATCCAGGCATCGAAGAGATAATCGAAAAAGATCTGAAAGCAGTTCGTAAATTTTTAAAAAGGATCAATCGATTCCTGGTTACATTTGATTTCAAGATTGTTCATAAGGAAATTGCAAAATTAGTCGGAAGAGAAACCGATCTTCGTTTAGAAGCTGAGTCCATGGATCGTATGGCTAGATATTTTGCAGAAGAGCCTGATTATGTTTTTCCGAAGCTCATTCCTGAGTGGAGTGGCAAAAGTGTTTTGACCGCTCAATTTATAGAAGGGAAACGTATCACTCAGGCCGGCACTTTAAAAAAAGGACAAGCGAAGTCCAGACCTGTTGATCTTTTGATCAGAGCTTATATTCTTATGATTTTTGAATATAGGTTTTATCATGCGGATCCTCATCCCGGAAATATGATCTATACTCCGGATGAAAAACTTTGTTTTATAGATTTTGGAGCAGTCGGGGAAATTCCTCCTAGCCAGGCGATCGCACTTAGAAAGATCATTTTATGTGCGATGACTAAGGACTATCCGGCTCTGGTAGAAGCTTTAGACGAGTTAGGACTCGTTTCTAAAAAAGCGGATAGAGAGAAGTTGGAAGAAGTGGTCCGCTATTCCATGGAAAAACTTTCCAAATTTTTATCCGATACGGATTCATTTAAGAATATAAAATTCGAGCAGATCCATACACCTGAGGATTTGAAGTTTTTAAAGGAGATCAATTCCAGCCTTCGAGGGCTCTTGAGAATGATCCAATTGCCAACGGCTCTTGTCCCTCTAGAAAGAGTTCTTGGTCTTCTTGTAGGAATTACCGCGAACCTAGATCCGTATCGTACCGTTTTAGATTATGGAGAAAAACCTTTTAAAGGGCTAGTCTTCCAAGGGGAGAACCAATGGCAGAAGGTATTGGTCCAGGAGGGTGGCATTTGGGGGCAGGCAGTTTCTCTTCCCGGAGAATTATTACAGGCCGTTAAAAACTTAAACCGAGGCAAGCAGGCCTATAAACTTCCGGATCTGGAACAGCATACTAAGAGGATGTATTCCTTAGGTCATCAGATTATCAGTGCAGCATTCGTACTTTTCGGGATCCATTATGGAACCGATAGACTGGATAAAGGGATCGAAACTCAAGCAATGGTAGCTTACGGAGTATCCGTTTTCTTCGGAATCCTCCTTGCTCTATCCGTTATCAAAAATAAATTCAGCTCTAAAAGGAATCGTCAGTGAAATATTTCGAAAAGAAATTCTTAGAGGTATATCCGCCTATCTTCATTATAAGTGTGATTATTGGAACAGTCATAGATCTGGTTACCAAATACATCGCTATACTATATCTAAGACCTCATAACCCGATAGAATTGTTAGGGGATTTTTTCCGTTTAACCCTGACTTTCAATACCGGTTTCGTAATGGGCCTCTTCCAGGGATTTCCAAGAACTTCTTTAGCTCTAACTGCAGTTGCGATCTTAGTGTTGATTGCATATCGTTGGAAAAATTCTGACCTGGGACATCCTGCCGGTTGGGCCTTGGTAATGTCCGGAGCTTTCGGGAATTTTATAGATAAGTTTTTTATAAAAATTATTGGTATCGGAGCAGAGTTCGGATTCGTCGAAAATCGTTACGAAGGCAGATTTATCGGAGTGGTGGACTTCTTAGACTTCGATTGGCCGAACTGGCTTTTGATTGATAGATGGCCAGCGTTTAACTTCGCGGACTCCTGCGTGAGTGTGGGACTAGTGATACTGATCCTGACCATGAAAATCGAAGAGGATAAGAAGTAGTTTTGAATTTCCTGCAACTCCCCATCTGGAAAAAGATCGTAAAGAAAAAAGGGACCTCCAATCCGGAGATCATGCGTTTCCTTCGAGAAACTTCCGTATTCGGAAAGTTAAAAAGAAGGACCTTACACGAGATTGCAAGACTAGTCCATATTAGACAATATTCAGAGGGAGAGGAAATTTTCAGGCAGGGAGAAGCCGGAGCGGGATTTTATATGATCTTCGATGGTAAGGTTGCTATTCGTTCCGTTAGAGACGGAGTGGAATTAGACCTGGCGCATTTAGACCAACATTCATTCTTTGGAGAACTTTCCTTATTCTCCGAAGAGAGAAGGACGGCAACCGCGATTGCACAAGAGCCTTCTACCTTACTTGGGTTTTTTCAGCCTGACTTAAAAGAAATTATAGAAACGAAGCCTAAGATAGGAATAGAGATCCTCTTAAGTCTTACTGGAGTCGTAGTAGAAAGGCTTCAGAAAACCAACCAGTTACTGGAAAAAGCTTATTATAAGGGCAGACAAAAAAATGCCTGATCCTACGAAACCGCTCTCCACATATGTTATCCGATTTATATTTTTCTTTTTGGTCGGAGCGGCAATCGTATTTTTTACAATCGGCCTTCAACTTCTAATCGTACCGATTGCTCTTTCCTTAATTTTATTTTATATATTTAACGGAACCATAAACTACTTCGAAACATTGGGAATTCCCAGGATCTTATCCGTTGCGATTCTTATCTTTCTGATCTGTCTTCCGATCTATTTGGTAGCAACGGAAGTGGCTCCACCTATCGTTTCCACATTGCAGCCGATCATTAAAAACTGGAAACAGGATATGGACGATGCTAAGTTCAAATACTTAGTAGTAGGTTTCAAACTTACATTCAACGATTATCCTGCAAGTTGGGAAGACACGATTCGCCCTGACGAATTAGTAAAACAAGCAGCAGAGTTGATCCATGCTCAGGTCAGCGGGTTGGTTTCAGTAATTCCTACCTTGATCGGATACTTGGTTGTTACACCGTTATTTGCATTCTTGTTTCTCTTAAACGGAAACGGAGTATATAAGAATATCGTAAGTCTTGTTCCGAATCGATATTTCGAAATGACTTTGATGGTAACGGCAAAGATCAACGAACAGATTACCAATTATTTAAGAAGTTTGGTCATTCAAAGTGCGATCATTACTGCCATATCCATGATCGGTTTTTACGTGATCGGTTTAAAATTTTTCTATATCTTTGCTTTATTTGCAGGGATTGCGAACTCCATTCCATATTTGGGGCCTATTATCGGAATGATTCCTCCATTATTTATGACCCTGACCCAAGGTGCCGGGATATTCAATTCGAATGGCATCAACGACGGAATGGGAATGTATGAACTGATGGTTGCAATCTTGGTTGTAGTCCTGATCGCGCAAGCAGTAGATAATTTTTTTGTTCAACCAGTTATCATCTCGGATGCGGTTTCTCTACATCCGGTGATTGTAGTAGGTGCTGTTACCGTAGGCGGAAGTTTACTCGGGATTGCTGGAATGCTTGTGGCAGTTCCATTAGCTGCGATATTAAAAGTGACTATTGCTTCTCTTTACAGATCTATGAAAGACCATAAGCTGCTTTGAGATAAGCAGCTTTACGTTTTTCTTTTACTCCGCGCCTATTCCTAAATAAACTCTAACTTTTTCGGATTCGAATTTTGCAGCTGCAGTTTCATCCGGAAACAGTTTAGAAAAAATAAATGCAGAAACAAACGCCAAAGACATAGAAACGATCGCAGGATTTTTTAAAGGGAAGATTGCCTGATCGAATTTGAAAACATCCACCCAAACAGTAGGGCTAAATATTATAAATAAAGTCGCAGAGACCGAACCGATCAGAATGGAGAACACTCCGCCTACCGTGCTGAAATTCTTCCATAGAATGGATAAGAATAATGCCGGAAAATTTCCGCTGGCTGCGATCGCAAATGCCAAACCTACCATGAAAGCCACATTCTGATCCTTGAATAAGATCCCAAGGAGAATGCTCACTATACTGAAGACGACGGTTGCTTTTTTAGCAACGGAGACTTGGTCCTTTTCGGTTGCTTTACCTTCTGTGAATACATTGAAATAAAGATCGTGAGAGATGGTAGAAGCGGCAGCTAATGTTAGGCCTGCAACCACTGCAAGAATGGTAGCAAAAGCGACTGCCGCGATAAATCCTAAGAAGGGAGTTCCCCCTAATAGTTCGGCCAAAAGTGCGGCTGCCATATTTCCACCCTTGTCTATACCCGCGATCTGTTCTCTTCCGATGAGGACTGCAGCCGCAAACCCCACGATTGGAATGATGATATAAAAATATCCGATAAAGGTCGTGGCATAAGCAACGGATTTTCTGGCTTCTTTCGCGTCAGGCACCGTATAAAATCTCATTAGAATATGAGGCAATCCTAATAGACCAAACATTAAAGCAAGTCCCAAGGAAATAGAATCAATCGGACTCGCTGCAAATCCTCCCGGTTCTAAAGCTGCTCTTCCAAATTTAGTCTCTACTTCGGAGAATAAATTTTCTAGGCTGAAACCGAATTGAGCCAAGGATAAAATTACAAGTAGGGTAACACCGAAAAGTAAAAGACAGGCTTTGATGATCTGGACCCAAGTGGTTGCTATCATTCCTCCAAACAAAACATATAGAAGCATTACCCCGCCCACGATCACAACAGCCAGCTCATAGGGAAGGCCGAACATAAGATTGATCAACTTTCCGGAACCGACAATCTGAGCGATAGAGTAGGTAATTGTTACTAAGATTCCACCGATAGAAGCAACGATTCGTATCGGTTTTTGTTTTAAACGAAAAGCTAATACGTCTGCAAAAGTGTATTTTCCTAAATTACGTAATGGTTCCGCTAAAAGGAACATGAGTGCGGGCCAACCCACAAGCCAGCCGACTGCATAGATGATCCCATCGTAACCTTTCAAGGCTACCATGCCTGAAATTCCCAAGAAGGAAGCCGCGGACATGAAGTCTCCTGAAAGAGCCAGACCGTTTTGAAAGCCTGTAATCGATCTTCCAGCTGCATAAAACTCACTGGAAGTTTTGGTCTTTTTAGCAGCCCAATAAGTAATTCCCAATGTAAGAACTACGAATATAACGAAGAATAGAACTGAGATAAAATTCGGCTGGCCTAAAGAGGATTCCATTATTTATTCTCCGATTCTAATTTAGATTTTAATACTTCT
Organism: Leptospira neocaledonica; assembly: GCF_002812205.1. Taxonomy (NCBI): domain Bacteria; kingdom Pseudomonadati; phylum Spirochaetota; class Leptospiria; order Leptospirales; family Leptospiraceae; genus Leptospira; species Leptospira neocaledonica. The sequence continues at coordinate 65,281 of NZ_NPEA01000010.1, read as the reverse complement.
ACTTCTCGGTCGTAATAACTGTTGGCCCAAAAAACGTATATGAATGTGAGTAACCAAGAAAACAAGATCACTGATGCGCCTGCATATAACCCGTAGTTGCCGGTACCCATTTTTTGAGTGATCCATTCCTTTTTTAAGGCAATGATCAGTATAAATCCATAATAGTTTAGGAATAGGAAAAACAGTAAAACGAAACTAACTGTCCATCTAGTTCGAACTAATTTTTTAAACTCGATGGATTCTATCAATTGATGAGCTTTTATCTTCATGTTGAAGTCCTTGGAACGGCGGAGAGAATAGAATTATACCGCAGGTTGGCAAGGAGAAAAGAAAATTAAAAATAAATATTAGCCCACTATTAATTTTGAGGCAAACAAGATGTTAAGTTCAATAATCCGGTTTTCTTTCCGTATGATACTAGATACTTATTTTCTTCGATTGGTTTTTCTATGGCTTCGAAAATCGGAGGAGTGATAGAATTTCCGGATTTGTCTATAAATCCGTATTTTCCATTTACCATCACAATAGCGATACCGTTTACGAAAGGTTGTAACTCATCTGCAGTGAAATTTCCTGAAATCCGATTTCCTTCGGTATCTACATAGATTTCCTTTTCCCCCTCTTTTGCTATAAAAACTCCGGATGTAAAAATCCTAATGTTTTGATAAGGGAGTTCCTTTTCCGTTTTACTTGCGATGTTGATTAGATAGTATTTACCATCATCATTTTTCTCATTGGATCCCGACCTCTTTAAGATCAAATATCCGTTGTCGTAAAAGGAATCATGGAGGGAATCTTTCGAGCTGAATAATATTTCACCTTTCGGGCTAATGATTTGACTAGTGCCTTCTTTTAAGCTTGCTAAGATGATATTCCCATCCTTTTGTTCGGAGACACGATCGAAGGCGAACGGTCGAATCGGTTTGAAATTAGCATTCAATACGTATATATAAGAAGATTTTTTACCGCTGCTATTATAAGCTTCATATAAGAAATTATTGATTTTGTCTATTCCCGTCCCCTGGAATATTTCTTTTCCAGAAGTATCTATTATGTAGGGCTTTTTATCCCGGTACACCTTCGCAAAACCATCGGAAAACGGCCAAGCTTGTTCATATTGGAATGGGATCTTCACTTTTCCTTCATGATCAATAAAGCCGTATTTGCCGTTTAGTTTTACCAGACCTAAACCGTCTGAAAATTTTCTTCCAGTTTCATATATAAAGTCTGAGAGCAGCTGCCCTTTTTTGTCTATGTAAGTGAATTTCATACCTATTTCCACTGCGGCGTGGCCTTCCGAAAAACCGGAAGTGAAACCGTCGAATGAAAGAGGGGATAAAGGTTCTTCTTTGTCGTTGATAAAATGATATTTATGAAAACCGTATTGGTTATTTGGCGAACTACTTACTAAGAGTATACCTTCCGAGTAGGAAAATATACCGCTGTAGGAGATCGGGATTTTGATTTTTTTCTCTTTTAGATCTAATATACCCCAGGTACACCCCCAGCTGTCCCTCTTACATACCGCCAAAGATTCAGGTTCCGCTTCGAAATAAGTATATTTGTCGTAGGTTTCATTTCCTATCCGTTTACCCGCTATATCGTAGATATCGTAATAACCGTATCCTTCGTCTCCCGCGATTCTATCGTACGCGACAATTACGTTAGGATAGATAGAGAAGTTCTCATATCCTTTGGAGATAAGGATATCTCCGTCGAGAGTTGCTAACCCACTCTTGAATTTCCTCGTAAATGCCAGATATGCTGGCTGCTCCGGTCCAAATCTTGCAAAACTCAAATTTTCACCGAGTAATTTTATACCAGGAATTTTAGAATTGGATGGGACCAGAGTTATATAATTTAGTTCCCCTTGATAATCGGCCTTCGGTTCAAATTGTGTTGTACATGCATGGTTGGAACTTCTGCCATAAACATTGAAAAAAATCCAAAGACAAACTAAAACTGCAAAAAATGCAGCGAAGATTTTGAATTTCCCGGACCGGACCCAGCTTAAAAGTTCAGAATTTTTTTCTGTCATTCAATTTAAAATCCATTTATCTCAAACAGGACTCTAAATCTAAAAGTCCGGATTGTTTATCTTTAACGACTATATATTTTCCATCGATATTTTCGCCAATCTTATCGAAAATTGGCGGAATTACAAATGCACCTGATTTATCTATCATTCCGTATTTTTGGTCGATTTCGACGGAAGCTAGTCCATTATTAAATTGAGAAAAGGTTTTGATTGATGAAGTCGCTGGGATTTTTTCTAAAAGAACATTCATATAATATTTTTTGTCATTTTCATGAACTAGAAAGATACCTTCCCTAAAATATTCTATTTCGCCAGCAGGAATTGTCTTTTGAGATTTATCTTTAATATTGATCAGATAATTTTTGTTAGAAGAATTGTCTGGTTCTTGATCTGGGTACTCAGGAATTTTCGAGATAAAATAGCCGTTATCGTATTGTACTTGGTGTAGAGGATTTTTAGTCGTGAACAGTATTTCTCCCTTCGCGTTAAGGATGAAATTAGGATTTCTTTTTTCAGTTTCCACTATAATATTTCCGTCAGCTTGATTCCGAACATATGATATATTTGTGTGGAGTATATTTTTTCCATTCCAGTCTAATAAAGCGACAGGAGCGGAATTATTCTTGAAGGCTAATATTAAAAATTCATTGTATTTGTCTATGTTGTCGTAACCCGAACTTATTTTTTCTCCGGAGGTATCAATTAAATATTTTTTTCCGTTCTGTAATACGACGGTTCTGCCATTGTAGAAATAATCTTCTCTATCAAATTGAGCTGGAATTTGTAGATTTCCTTTTCGATCAATATATCCGTATTTACCATTTAAGCAAACTAAAGCTAAGCCCTCATGAAAATCACCAGCAGCTTCAAAAATGAAGTCTGTTATAAGATTTCCTTTTCTATCTATATAAGCATATTTATCGTCTCTTCCGACAGTAGCCAACCCCTCGGAAAAATTTCTTGCGGAGTTGAAAGTTAGGGGGAAAACGGACTCATTATTTTCGTTTATATAAAAAGTTTTTCTATCCTTTCTTACTATGAATAAACCTTCTTCAGCCGAACGGATTTCATCATAAGTAGGCGGTATTTGAAATTTTCTCTCTTTAAGATTATAAACTCCTTCCAAATCTTCTACAGAAACAATTATGAGATCCGGAGAATTTATTTCTGTGTGTGAAATTCTTCTGAAACCCTGGTCCGATATTTGTCTTCCGTTTAAATCGAAGATATGATAATCGATCGGTGGATTTTTTGAATTTGAGGCAACTACGGCTTTTCCAGGTATTACATATATATCCCGAAGATAATTCGGGAGTAAAATTACTTGGCCATCTCCACCTAACAGGCCGTACGCAGATTTTCGATAATAGGTTAGATAATTTTTATTGGGTCGTGAATTTATATAAAGAAAATCTAAAAAATCACCAATCAGTTTAATATCTGGAATTTTCCGGTTTGATGATTTTAGGACGACAAAGCTAATATCTGATTCCGATCCAGCGGCATACTCGAAGTTAGTTGTACAAGAGTGATTCGAAGTGGTATTTAAAAAGAAAATATAATATATTCCCAGCGTGATGCTTAAAAGGATTAAACCCGAAAAAATTTTAAACCTTAAAGAATGAAACACCGCGGGAATTTGTGATAGATTCGGCATATCTTCAGTTCAGAATAATCCGTTAATCCCGTTTATATTAACTGTTTTGATAATCTCTTTTTCCTGTTCGGTTTCCGCTACTTTCCAAGTGACTCCAGTTGGAGTGGAAAGTAGACTTCTTCCTATTCTTTTTTTGCCGAAAGGAATGCCGTAACCGGAACTACGCACTAAAAACATTCCGTATTGAGAGGAAAGATCCGCGTAATTTTTTAGGTCTTGAGAATAGTTCGTACCGTTATCCGAAACAGAATCCAGATGGAACGCTAAATTGATCCTATCCGATTTTAATTTTTCCAGTTTGGATTTATCTTGGATCTCTTTGCCTGCAAAGATCCCGAAACGAAATCCTCCTAGAATGAGAGAATCTTCTCCCGAACCCGGAATCGCAGGAGAATCTTCGGAGGATAATCCTTTTACATCGTACCAATCCACTAATACTATGTTTTGTATGATCGGAATGGAGAATCTTAACTGACCTTCGTCGTCTCTTCTGAACATTCCTCCGCCAAAGATTGCTCCTTTATAAACTTCTGAGATTGCATAGATCTCGTCTAAAAAAGTTTTCGCACGAGAAGCTAAGGATTCAGGAGAACCGTTTCCTCCTCCCGGAAAGTATAATGGAAGAATGAGGAAATCCGATTTTTCCTTAGAAAGTTTGGCTCTTTGTTCAGGAGAAACCGGTTGGGATAGATCCTTTTGGAAAAGGGTAATTTTTACTGAGGTCACTCTTTACCTGCGACTTTGAATTTAATCGGAAAGTATGGAAGGGTCCACACCGAAACTATCGTCTTCTCCGTCGCCGGACTCGGCCCCAGGAGCTAATATTTCTGCTTCCGGAGCAGCACTTGCAGCCTTGATACCGAATTCTTTTTCCATCTCTTCAGCAGAAAGTTCAGGAACTCCACCGAAAAGATCTCCGTTTTCCAAACGTTCGGAAAACGCCAGAGCATAACAATAAGATTCCATAATACACTGCTTTATAGGTTTCTTATTCAATCTCTTTTTGGATTCCATTAGATCGAAAGTCATTAAAGTTTCCATATTGGTAACGATCTCTTTTTTCCCTTTCATATCTGCGATAAGTTTGGAAAGAAGTTCCGCTCCCTTCTGGAAAAAATCCTTGGCGGTAACTCTTACGTTACGCGACTGTTGGCTTCTTTTAGTTTCCAAGGCGGAGGTCTTTTTGGATGCTTCGATATAATTTGCGCCCGGATTTTTAAGATGGTTTTCTAGTTCTTTATAATACTGGTCGTAGATCCTGAATTGTTCGTGGATCCCTCTGGTGGTCTCGTAAAGATCGATTAGTTTTTCACGATAATCCATTTTGGATCCGCCCACGATGGTGGGTTTCAGATCTATTTTTTTAGTCGTCATTACGAATGAATATTCTTCGTCGAATTCCTTGAAGAATAACCAAGTGAGAAATGCCTTATCTCCGGCAGGGATAATATCGTGCTCTCCTCTGGTATCATGACGTTTTCTTAATTGATCCAAAGATAAAGATCTCATAAGTTTTAGGCCGTATTTTAGCTCTTTGCTGAGGCCTTCTTCCGGATCGATCGGTTTTTCTTCCGGTGCTTCTTCCGTATCTTCCTCTTCTGGATGGACTCCGCCGGAGATTTCGTCTAACTCTTCGCCTTGTTTTCTTTGGCCGAGTTTCTCTTCCGGGAGAATTCCCAGAACATTCTCCATATATGTACTCAAAAGAGGGATGTTTTTGTTCTCACTTCGAAGAATTGCAAGATAGAGTTTATCAAAAATCGTTCCGTACAGGACGTCGAATTCTTGAAGGGCTCTTTTTCTTTTGGTATTATAGACCGTAGCAGGTTTACCTTCCAGTTTTTCCAGAGCCTGGTATCCCAAGGTCACTGCTTTCACGTAAGAACCCTGGAAAGGATACATATAATACAATTTTTTGAATATAGAATAAAGAGGTTGTCTCACTCTAGTAACAGAAACCGGAAGATCGGGGGCTGCATTATGCCCTTCGAGAAGCTGGTTTAGCTCGTTGCTATCGTAGGCTTTGTGCATTCTACCCAAAAGTTCGATATAGAGAGGGTTTTGTCCGTCCAGTTCCTTTGCAATCTTGGAAGCGTAGGCTGGATTTCCTAAAAGATCGTTCCCTACAAAGTTCATTTCCAGAAGAGCTTTTTTTCCGGCGATATTCAGCTCGGACATAAAAGCGGGGAGAAGGTCGCTAGAAGAAAATGACGTTACGCGGGAGATCCAACATTTGAATCGGACCGCCATACGATTGAAAAAATTTCCCATCTCATCTTCTAAAGCTTTACGATCCATAATCGGATTCGGTTTAGAAGTTGTTACTTTTGCAGGAGGTTTTCCCGATTTAGAAGATTGGTTCTGTCTCGGGTCTCTTCCCCCGGCTTGGCTTCTTGCACCTTGGCGGACCTGGGGTTGTTCTTTTTGTTTGCGAAGAGCTTCTTCCCGTTTTTTATCCTTATCGGAGACAACTTTTCCCCCGGCGGACTGAAACTTATCGAACATTTCCCGCCTGGCTTTATCATCTAGGTTATTAGCACCGATAGTTTTTCTGGTTTTATCGAATTCGGACATGGACTGGATTCCTTAGAAACCGCTCTGATTGTATCTTGGCTTTCTGGCGAAATAAATCAACAAAGATACTTATTTCTTGACATACTCTGAATTCCTGGGCCTGTTATTTTCCCATGATTCTTAAAAGTCTCGCCCGAGAAAATCACCTGGTACTTTCAGTCCAGGAGGATATCTTGATGGATAATTCCCGGGACTTTTACCTCGAGTTTGAGGAGAGTGTTCGGGAGGGATATCCCCCTGTGGTTAGCTTTCATTTGGGCCTCGTAAAGTTTATCGACTCTTCTGGGATAGGCATTATAATCAAAGTCCGAAATCAGATCCGGGACCATAAGGGAACAGTGAATATATTCGGGCTAAATAAGTCCCTTCATTCCGTTTTTAGGCTTTCCGGTCTAGATAGAATTGTAAATCTGTACACCATCGAAGAATTTCTGGAGAAATACCCCGACTTTCGGGAATTTCTGACGGTAGAATGAACCGGAAACTCTTCTAAAAAGTTCCAACAATTAGATGAACCAATTCGGCAAGAGTCCTGTAATGAATTTTTCACTTTTAGATCTTATGAAGGGAAAAGCTCTCCGTACTTCCCTAATCCTTTTTTTAGCATTTAGTTTCTCCGGATGTTATCCTTATTTTTTCAAGGATCGAATGTTCCGTTCAGAAGGGATGGGATTTTTCACCATAGACGTTTCTGATCTATCCGATTTTGATAAAACTTCTAAGAACGAATATAAATTGGAACATCCGATCCAATTGGATCAGGCCAAAATTAAAGACTATTTTGGAAATTTAAGATATTCTAAACGTTCTTCCGTAGGTTACTTTTCGGATTTCGTTTTTTCCGACCATGAATTGGACCTACTCGCAAGGGATCTTCCTTATACTCTCAAAAATCTCCCGGAGGATAAACTTCTTCTTATCATTTCCAAGTACGATGATACACAATCGGTAATTTCTTTTGACGAGGTTACCAGTTGTCTTCTTTGGGCAGGAGAAGGTAAGATCAATCTTCTATTCGGTCGTATTAAACGTGAGCTTGTGGATAGGGATGCCGCCCTGGATTTTAGCCGTTGGACCCGGATCGAAAAGATCAAATTGGCTCACGGTTTTGACGGAACTGAGATTTCAGAAGGAGAGAACGTGGACTTTGGGCAGATTGACGGACTTCCATTGCGCAAATGGGTCGTGTTCGATTTGAAAAACCCGAGCAAATACAAGTTCACTCCTAGAAAGCAGTACCAACCTGTTAAACTTACCGACGAGAATGATAGACCTTGATCCGATAAGGGCAGGAAGATGGATCCGGAATATTGCTGTTTAAACCCTTCTACCACGGATCCTAAAGACTTAATTTCTTTCGAATATATTAATCCTGAAGTTTTGGATCTGATCAAAAAAGACCCGAGATTTCAGGAGGGTAGCCAAATGATTTCCTTAGGAGAATTGAACCTGGCTACTATGAAATATATCCAGGGCATGATCCAAAAGGAAACTTCTGAGCTGAGTTCCTTGGAAGAAGAAGTAAAAAACAGCCTGGAAAATCAGGAGCTGATCTCGGAGGATCTCAATCAAACTTTTCAGTCGGGATTGACATTCGGGCAAAAGGTTGCGGATAAGGTCGCCGACTTCGGTGGAAGTTGGACGTTTATACTTTTATTCGGATTATCCATGACCATTTGGATAGGGATCAATGCGTTCTTTTCACTATGGAAATTCGATCCTTATCCATTCATTTTATTAAATTTAATCTTATCTACTTTAGCTGCTATCCAGGCACCTATCATCATGATGAGCCAGAACAGGCAAGAAGCAAAGGATAGAGCCCGCTCCGAGATGGATTATAAGATCAATCTAAAGGCGGAATTGGAGATCCGACATCTGCATGAAAAGATAGATCATATTCTCAAAAACCAATGGAGAAGGTTGACTGAGATCCAGCAAATCCAGATGCAGATGATGCAAATATTAGGAAATCGTAAATAAAGAATACTGTAACTTACGATGTATGGCGGCCTTAGACGGCCGCTGCACAACGTTTACAAAGACCATTATGTCTTTCTTCTGCCGGGTGTCTCCAACAGCGGGGACACTCTTCTTCCTTCGGTTTTAATATTCGAACTGAAAAATGTTCGTCGGAATATTCGGACAGTTGTTCTCTATCCGATTTTTCGAAACCTACTTGAGAAACCGTAAAGATCAACTCCAGAATATCTAAAGAAAAATCTTTTTGAAGTTTATTCTCCGCTTTGGAGGAAATTTCCACTGCGGCTTCTAAAGATTTTCCTAATTTGCCGGCCTGTCTTGCTAACTCCAAGGATTTGTGAACCGTTTCCCTTGCCGCCAATGCTTCTTCGAACTTGGCTTCTAGTTCCTTGTTTCTCAAAGAAGAAAGATCCGGGAATTCTTCCGTAAATATAGATTCTTTTTTGCCGTTCTCTTTCCAAACTTCTTCGGTGGTGAAACTTAAAATTGGGGCGGAGAATACACAAAGAGTTTCTAATACGATTTGAAGTGCAGTACAAGAAGATCTTCTGGTTTTGGAATCTCTACGATCGCAGTACATTCTGTCTCGGATCATCTCGAAATAATCTTGGGAAAGTGTAACTGTGCAGAATAGCAGAAGTTTTTGATATACTTGGTGGAATTGATAATTCTCGTAATGGTTTTTCAGTTCTTCCGAGAGTTGTGCCAGTTTGGATAGATAATATTTATCCACTTCTTCCAGATCGGAAACGTTTAAACTTTGGCCTGTGGAATGTCCTGCCAAATTTCCTAAAAGATATCTGAATGTGTTTCTGATCTTTCTATAATTATCGGCAATGATTTTGAGTCCTTCTTTTCCGACTCTTACATCGTCTCTGAAGTCCTGGGAGCTCACCCAAAGTCTGAGTATATCCGCTCCGTATACATTGATGATATCGGTGGTAGGATCTATTCCGTTGCCCAAAGACTTGGACATGGCTCTTCCTTGTTCATCCAAAACATATCCATGAGTTAGAACCGATTTGTAAGGAGCGATCCCGCGTAATGCCATGGAAGGCCAGAGGCTAGATTGGAACCAACCTCTATGTTGATCGGAACCTTCCAGATATAGATCTGCGGGAGGTTCGTTGCCTCTTTCTTTTAATACCGCAAAGTTGGAGACTCCGGAATCGAACCAAACGTCCAAGATGTCCTTTCCCTTTCTGAAAGAAGAAGATCCGCATTTGGAACATTTTGTCCCAGGAGGAAGAAGTGAATCCGCAGGCTCACTATACCAGATTTCTATCCCTTTTGTTCTTACAAGGTCGGTGAAGAACTTTACGGATTTTGCATCTAGATGAGTTTCATTACAATTTTCGCAAGTGAACGCCGGGATGGGAACTCCCCAGTTTCTCTGTCTAGAAAGACACCAGTCCGGTCTAGTCTCCACCATGGAGCGGATCCTTGTGATTCCCCAGTTCGGGATCCAACTTACTTTGTCGATGGCCTCTAAGGATTTTTCCCTGAGCTGTTGGTAATCCATTTGGAAAAACCATTGCGGCGTAGCGCGAAAGATTAAAGGTTTCTTACTTCTCCAGCTATGAGGATAACTATGCTCGAATTCAGAATAATGAAGGAGTAGATTTTTTTCACGAAGTAATTCTACGATCTTAGGATTTGCATCCCAAACTTTGATCCCTTTCATCATCGGGAATTCGTCCGTATATCTACCGTAATCGTCTACGGGAGAATAAGGTTCTAAACCTGCAGCTAATCCGATCTTATAGTCGTCTTGTCCATGACCTGGGGCAGTATGGACTGCTCCTGTTCCTGCATCCAAAGTCACATGTTCTCCGAAGAGAGGAATAGAATCCTGATCTAAGAAAGGATGACGAAATAACATTTTAGAAAGAGTATCTTGGGAAACCGATTCTTTCTTGGTGAGTTGGACTTCAGCAGCTTTTTCTACAGCTTCTTTTAGTCCGTCTGCAATGAGTAATTCTTCTCCGTTAGGAGTTGTATAAAATGAATATGCGAACTTAGGATTGAAACTAATCGCTAAGTTTGCAGGAAGAGTCCAAGGAGTAGTTGTCCAGATCAGGCAGAATTTTCCGGGCTGCCCTTTGATCGGAAATTTTACGTAGATAGACGGAGACTTATGAGGATAATATTCTATCTCCGCTTCCGCATGGGCAGTCGCAAGTTCTATACACCAGTAAACCGGTTTTTTACCTCTGTATACATACCCTTTTTCGAATAGATCTCCGAAAACTTCTACAATTTTTGCCTCGAAATCGGGGCTCATCGTTTTATAGATCTTACCTTCTTCCCAAAAACATAAGAATCTAGAAAGGTCTTGTCCTTGCTTTTGAACCCATTGTTCCGCGTATTCTCTACAAAGTTTTCTTAATTCTTCCGGGCCGATCTCTTTTGCTTTTTTACCTAAGTTCTTGAGTACCTGCACTTCGATAGGAAGACCATGGCAGTCCCAGCCAGGAATCATATCAGTTTGGTAGCCTGCAAAAAATTTGGACTTAACTATCATGTCCTTTAGGATTTTGTTAAGTGCATGGCCAGTATGAAAGTTCCCGTTTGCATAAGGAGGCCCGTCATGAAGAATGAACTGAGGACGATCCTTTCTTTTTTCCTGCATCTTGCGCAGTATTTTTTCGGACTGCCAGGTTTTGATCTGGTCAGGCTCTCTCGTGGAAAGCCCTGCCTTCATAGGGAAATCCGTTCGAGGTAATATTACGGTATTTGAATATGGATTCTTCTTATCTTCTTCTTTCATTGGATTAAAATTCTATCTTCACTTTTGGGAGAAGTTTTCTTGCAGATTCTATCTGAGAGGGTTTTAATCCCGTTTCTTTGAGGATCAGCAGTCTTAATTTGGGATGACTTGCCAGAAATCCAAAGTTTTTAGGAAATGCCGCGATTTTTCTATTTCTCGCCAGGTCCAAAACCTCTAGTTTCGGAAATCCCATTAGGATGTCTATATCGGATTCTTTGAGTTCTATCTTATTCGAATCTAAGTAGATTGCTTCGATAGGAGTTCCGGTCAGCTCGGAAGGAATTCCTTCTAAGTCGTTATTTCCCGCGAAAAAAAATCTGAGTTTCGAAAGTTTAGAAATGGAGGCGGGGAGTTTTTCTATATCGTTTCCATATATATTCAAATGTTCTAAATTACTCCAGCTCCCAGTATTTTCAGGAAGAGAAGTAAGTTCGTTCATTCTTAAATCCAGCCATTTCAGGTTCGGAAAATTGAATAGTGCGGGAGGAACTGTTCCTAGTTTGCCCAGACCCAAATCCAATTTTTCGACTGAGTTCGGATTTTTTGCGGCTTCGTTTAAAATTTCAGAAGCAGGGCGTCTGCAATCTGAAATAATAAATGCAGCACCAAGGATTAAATAGGCGATACCGACCTTCTGGATGGTTCTCATTTGAATATTTCCTCTAAGCCTGATTCATACACCGGTTTTAGTTCGTTCGAAGAGACAGAAATTCCGTATCCTTCTATTTGGAGTTTAGGATCCGATTCTACAGTTCCGATGGAATGAAAGTCCAGGCCCTTGGAAGTAACTAAAGTTTTGATACTTTCTTCTTTTCCTTTTTCGTAACCGATTATAACGGAGCCTGAACTTTCCCCAAAAAGTGTAAGATCCTTTCTGGATTGTTTAATCGTGCTAAGATCTGCCTTGATCCCGAGTCCGGAGAGTATTACAATTTTTGCAAGTGCCACTCCGATGCCTCCTAAGGAAAGATCCTTGGCAAAAGAAAGATTGCCGTTCTTTCTCAAAGAAACCAAAACTTCTAATAGGGATTTTTCGTCTGCAAGATCGAATTGAGGGATCTGGCCTTGGACCTTGCCTAAGAAAGCTTTTTGGTATTCGCTTCCGCCTAGGCTTGGGTTAAATTTACCTATTAGAGCCAAGGAGAGTCCCGCTTTTTTAGGGGCACCCCAGACTGCCTCTTTTTGATTATCTAAAATTCCTACCATCCCGATTGTCGGAGTAGGGAAGATCGGTCCTTCGGGTGATTCATTATAGAAGGAAACGTTTCCTCCTGTGACCGGAAGTCCTAAAAATCTACAAGCATCTCCCATTCCGCGGACACATTCAGAAAACATATAATAGTTTTCCGGTATATATGGATTTGCAAAGTTTAAGTTATTAGTCACTCCAAGCGGTTCAGCGCCTGTGACAGCGACGTTTCTTGCCGCTTCGCAGACTGCCAGTGCTGCTCCCCAATACGGATCCAAATAAGTGAATCTGGAATTACAATCAGTTGCAGTGGCCAATGCCATATCCGTATCAGGAATAGCGGATAATCCTCCATCTGCGCCTGGTCCGATCAGTTTTACAAGTCCCACTTCCGTATCATACTGCTCTATGATCGGTCTTCTGGAGGATATATTCCAAGAATTTAATAGTTTAAGCAGCTTTTTGCCGGCTTCGCTGTCTTGTAGATCAGGAGTAGAATCAGGAGTCCAAGAAGAAACTTGGTCTAAATACGCGGGACGTTTTGTCTCTCTTACATATCTAGGTGCGCCTCCGCCCAAAACTAATGTATCTGCAGGGATTTTAGCCTTTAGATTTCCATCTTTATAAACTTCTAATAGACCTGTGTCGGTAACTTCTCCGATCTGAACCGCGTTTAGATTCCATTTTTTGAATATGGCAACGAGTTCTTCTTCCTTCCCTTTTTGTGGGATAACCAACATTCTTTCTTGGCTTTCGGAAAGCATTGCTTCATAAGCATTCATTCCAGTTTCACGAAAAGGAACCAGATCCAGATTGATCTTCATTCCGGATTTTCCCTTTGCACTCATCTCGGAAGTAGCACAGGAAATTCCTGCGGCGCCCATGTCTTGGATACCTACTAAAAGTTTTTTCTGAATGGCTTCGAGGGATGCTTCCATCAGTAGTTTTTCCATAAATGGATCTCCTACTTGAACGGCGGAACGTTTTGATTCGGATTCTTTGGTCAGATCCTTGGACGCAAAAGATGCTCCATGAATACCGTCTCTTCCTGTGGTGGAACCGACGATGAATACTGCGTTACCCACCTTTCCTCCAGTGGTTGCGCTTGCCATTTGATCATGTCTGACGATCCCGACAGTCATCGCGTTCACTAAAGGGTTCTTAGAAAAACATTCGTCTATGAATAACTCTCCACCGGAGACAGCGATACCTAAAGAGTTTCCGTAATCTCCGATCCCTTTGACTGCTCTGGATAATAAGTATTTATTTCTGGGCTCGTCCGGGTTACCGAATCTAAGAGAGTTTAGAGATACGATGGGTCTTGCTCCCATTGTAAAAATATCTCTCATGATCCCGCCCACTCCTGTGGCTGCGCCTTGGTATGGCTCCACTGCAGTAGGGTGATTATGACTTTCTATTTTGAAAACAACTGCCAGTCCTTGGCCAATGTCCATGGCTCCAGCATTCTCTTCTCCGGCCTGGGCCAAAAGTTTATCAGACTTTGTAGGAAGAGTTTTTAATTGAAGGATAGAATTTTTATAAGAGCAATGTTCCGACCACATAGCGGAGAAAATCCCGAGTTCTGTAGAGTTAGGGATTCTGCCTAGGATTTCCTGGATTTTGCTAAATTCTTCTGAGGTAAGACCGTGTTCGAGAGCGTCTTGGAGGGAGACGGATTCTTTTTCCATTACGGGACCAGTTTTTCTGACTTGGCCCCCACTGAAAACTATTTTAGGGCAGAAATCACTTTCTTAGAATTTAGATATTATAGTAGTTCCTACGGTAATATAAAAGAGGCCGTTTAGAATCGTCGGATACGGCGAATAGTACTCTTCCGATCACTATGGTATGGTCCCCTCCGTCCACTTGTTTTTCCAGTTCACATTCTATCCTGGCCAAAGTGCCGTTTAAAAAAGGTGCTCCGTTATGCCCTAGATCGCAGGCTAATTTTTGGATCAGCTCATGTTTGTCTATTTTGCCGGATGCAAATTGGCTGGAAAGCTCCTGTTGGTCGGAAGACAACACATTCACTGTGAATAGACCTGAAGCGAGTAAAGGATCGTGGCTCGCTATATTCTTTTGGAGATTAAAAAGCACCAAAGGTGGATCCAAAGAAAGAGAGCTGAAACTGCTAACTGTCAGTCCTCCGGCTCTAGTCGTGTCTGAAAAAGTCACCACAGTGACACCGGATGCAAAATGAGAGAGTGAATTTTTGAATTCGTCCGCGCTGAAAGACATAGAATGAAAATAGTTTTAGAAAGAGTATTTGTAAAGTGGGAATTCTGAAAAAATATTCAGGTTTTGTTGACCGAAACCGACCTCAAGTGTAATAGAATACGCGGAGGATTTATTATGAGTATACAAGGGATCCAAGGATTGTCGGAATCTGAGATACGCTCGGAAATACAAAAGGGAGGAAAGTTCGTATATTATCTTTACACATTTTCCATTTTGATTATGACTTTCAAAAATCCTTCTAAAGTATATTTTATTCGCGCTAGGGGAAATTCCATTTTAACAGGATTGAGATTTACCGTTGTTACATTGTTTTTCGGCTGGTGGGGATTTCCTTGGGGACCGATCTATAGTATCCAATCCCTGTTTACAAATTTAAGCGGCGGGAAGGATATTACTCCCGAAGTTTTGAGTTCCTTCGGGACAGAACAAAAAATAGATACGGATCGTTTTTAAACCTTTTAGGTCTTTTTAATATCCGCCCAAGGTCTTTCTTTTTCCAATTGTCCTGCCAATCGAAAAAGTACATCTTCTCTTCCTCTTTTGGAGGTAAATAACATCCCTATCGGTAGACCAAGAGTCGTTTTGGAAAGTGGGACAGACATAGAAGGTTGTCCCGTAAGATTTGCGAGTTGTGTAAACGGAGTTCTAGAAAGATTTTTTTCCACGAGTTGGTCCACCATGCCGCTGGCCAAGAGTAATTTACCCGTTCCGATCCTTCCGATGATCTGCATTGCAATTTCTTCATATAGTTTGGGAGCAAGCTCTCCGATCTTGGCTGGAGGTTCCGCAGTAGTAGGAGTTAGATACAAATCATAACTTTCTAAAAAGGACTCCGAAATATAGGCGGCCTCGTCCCAATAGCGGATTGCAGATACAAAATCCGCTGCGGATACAGATCGCCCTAATAGCCCTAAGATCCAGGTAGTGGATTCCACATCTCCCATCCTCGCCCTTCTACCAAGCACCTTGTCTAAACGAGAGATTTCGGAAGCCACTTCTCCGAAATACATTGTCACGTAAGCTTTTGCTAAACGTTTCCCGTCGATTAGAGGAGAGCTTTCTTCCAATTTATGGCCCAGAGACTTTAAAAGTTTCACTGTGTCGTGTAACGCGTCTATATGGTCTTGATTGACCGGAGTTCCTATGGGAGAAGCAAAAGAATATGCGATCTTTAATTTGCCCGGGGATTTCTTTGCTTCGGATAGATAAGAAGTTTTATTTTTTTCTAGAGAGAATGCTTCTTCTATTCCAACTCCCGAGACTAGATCCAAAACTGCAGCGCTATCTCTCACAGATTTTGTGAGAACATGATCTTGAGAAGCTCCCTGCCAAACTCTTCCGTAAGGACGGACTGGAACTCTTCCTCTACTCGGTTTTAATCCGAATAATCCACAATAGGCAGCAGGTATCCGGATAGATCCTCCTCCATCTGAACCAGTTGCAATAGAACTCATACCGGATGCGACTGCTGCTCCTGCACCACCACTAGAACCACCAGGAGTTCTTTCAGGATCCCAAGGATTTCGAGTAGGCCCGTGGAATTTCGGCTCTGTAATTCCCATCAAAGCGAATTCAGGAACATTTGTAGTACCTATAAAAAGAAATCCTGCGTTTCTAAGTCTAGAAACAAAAACACTGTCATCGGATGGAATGTAATTTTTGTAAGCCTTGGATCCGGAAGTGATGTTTTGTCCCTTCACATGATGTAATAGATCTTTGAGCAAAAGTGGAACTCCGTAAAAGGGGCCCTTAGGTATCTTGCCTGATCTCAACTCTTCCCTTGCTTTGTCGATCGTGTTCAGAACAACAGCGTTCAGCTCCGGGTTGAATCTATCTATTTTAGCTTCAGAAAAATCTAATAATTCCTTAGGTTGGATCTTCTTTTTTCGGATCAAATCAGCAAGACCGATGGTATCATAAGAATCGAATTGGAATTTTGTACTGCTCATATTCTTCCGCCTGAAGGGATTTAGGACTCGGTCGAAGGGGCAAATCCAGGCAAGAATCCTGGGAACCATTTACCGAATAAAACGCTCTAAGGGAGAGAGGCATAAAGCTTGGCCTACTCGGGTCAAGGATATTCCCCCGCCAAAGGGAATTTTCATTTATAGAATCGCAGCTAAAATCAGGATGGGTAAATATTGGTGATCGGAATAATGGATTTATTGGCAAAATACGGCAAACTTAGACACGGAAGCTGGGCTGTGCTCGTTTTCTTCTTCAGTTTGGCGATCGAAGCCGACACCGAACTGGATAAACAGTTTTTATCTGCAGTGAAAGAAGGGGATCTCCGTAAGGTAGAGTTACTTCTAAACCAAGGTGCCACAGTAGATGCCAAGGACGACGATGGCCGCACCGCCATCATGCTGGCAGAAGGTGAGGACGTAGTCGAGTTTCTCATCAAACACGGGGCCAATATCAATGCCCAAGATGTGGATGGGAATTCAGTATTATTCTATCGTTTAATTCCTATCTTAAAAGTAAAAATTCCGGATATGGACGATCTTGCCGAGGCAAAACGCCTAATCGAGTCAGGAGCATTGGTGGAATACACCGCTCGTAAAGGAGAGGACCAAAAACCTGTCTCCCTTCTCAATATGGCGATCCGGAACCAAAGTCTTGTTTTAGTAAAATTTTTGATAGAGAACGGTGCCAATCCGAATCATGATCCGGGTGGAATTGAAGAATATCCGCTTTTCTTAGCTGTGGGAGGCGCTTCTTCTCCTTCTAATTTGGCGATCGCGGAATATCTATTATCTAACGGTTCCAAAGCTGTATTTACTAGCAGATTGAAAGATGTTCATACTCCGAACGGGACTCATCAGATTGGCGCAAGAAATGCATTTCATTATGCTACAGAACCCAAACAAACCGACCCGAAAATTTTGGATATTTTAGCAAAGGCCGGGACCAACTTAAATCATAGAGATGCAGAAGGAAAAACTCCTCTTATGGAGGCAATTCAGAGAAAAAATATTTCTGCGGCTCAGAAATTGATCCAACTAGGATCCGACCTTACACTTGCAGATAACCAGGGTAAGACGGCCTTAGATCTGTCAAAAGAATATCATCTGGATGAAATAGAGCGGATTTTAGCCGAAAAACTTTCTTCCAAGACACAATAATACAAAATCCCTTAGTATACAGTTTTTTTTAGAGTATACCTGAACCACCTTTTCGGTGTATGATGCTTTTTTCTAAAAACCTCTAACAATTGTAAGGTTGTCATGTAGATCCGTCGTCATATCAACGTTATATAGGCGAAAATTTCTTTCATGATCGTTCCGTGCGAAGACACAGTTGATTCTCCCCGAGAAAAACCGGATCCTAAAACCAAAGAGAAAGCTTTAGGTCAGTTCTTCACGCCTTCTGCTTTGGTGGGGCCTATGCTGGAATGGGTTTCCGAAACTAAGGCTGTATTAGAAGGAAAAAAACTTAAGATATTGGATCCAGGAATGGGAGAAGGAATTTTTTTCCAAGAATTCCAAGACCATTTTCCCGGATTAGACATTGAGTTCCATGGTTGGGAAATAGATCCAGTCCTACATGAGAGATGTATACAAAACCTGGAAAGAGCCGGGATCCCCAAAAATCGTTTTCATTTGGTATTAGGGGACTTCTTACAAAACGAAAAGAAAGAAAGCTACGATATCATACTCTGCAATCCTCCTTATCTCCGCTTAAGCCATTCTAAACATGGAAAAAAATTGATCAGACAATTCGCGGAGGATATTAATGAAGAGATCCCTGGCACTGCGAACCTATATGTCTTCTTCTTACTTCGTATACTAAGGCTTTTAGCGCCTGGAGGAAGGGCTTCCATACTTGTGCCTTATGAATTCTTGAATGCAGGATATGGAGTTCCGATAAAAAAAGCGATTATTCAATCTGGATATCTTCGTCGTATACTTATCTTAGATTCTTCCTGGTCCTTATTCACTGGTGCTGTGACTTCTTCCTGTATACTATTCTTGGAAAATTCAAGAATGAACGAAGAAGGTTTTCTTTGGTCTAGGACCTCATCGTTCATTAAAGGAGAAAGTATAGAACTTTCCGAGATGGTCTGGAGAAAGATCCGTCCTGATGCTGAAGCAAAGTGGACAAGATTATTGAGCGACGACTCGGAACCGATACAAAACATAAAAAATGATGATAAAAATTCACCTAACAATAATTATGTGACTATGTCCGAAGATATTCGTCAAGGATGGGTCCCTATTAAGGAATTCGGAAGTTTTAGGAGAGGAATCGCGACAGGGGACAACGGATATTTTCTTTTATCGGAAAAGGACGCTTCGAACTTATCAATTCCTAAAAACTATCTTAGATCTTCTATTCCAAAAGCTCAATACGCACTTTCTCCTTTTTTTACCGGAGATGATTGGAACACTTTGAAGTCACAAGGAGCCAAGGTTTGGCTTCTAGATGCTAAAGATGTCCCGAACAACAAGGAAGAAGAAGGAATTAACAAATATCTGGAAGAAGGAATTAAACGAGGTGTGCCTAAACGTTTTCTTCCTTCTAAAAGAAAACCTTGGCATTCTCAGGAAAACAGAGGACCTTGTAGGATCTTAGCTACTTCTTTTCATAGGGAAGAAGTAAGATTTGTATTCAACCAAAGTCCCGCAGTGCATCTCACCTGCTTTCACGGGTTTTCCGCAAAACCGGAGTATACACATTTCGAAGAATATTTATTTGCTTATCTGATCACCCCTCACGTCCGCAAAGAATTGGAATCTAGAACGAGAGAATACGCTCAAGGACTACGAAAAGTAGAGCCGGGAGATCTGAATTCACTTCTTGTACCTGATTTTAGAAAATTAAAAGAAGCGGAGAAGGAGAAGATCGGAAAATTACTCCATAATTACAGGAAAATGATCCGCCCCTGGACTCCTGGCCGCAGGCAAAAAGGGGAAAAGGGAATCAGGAACCCGGAAGAGGAAGCAGTACTCAAAAGTATTGAGACCGAATTCCTAACCGGGCTGTAAAAAACTACTTTAGGTTTTTATAAAGTTTATCCAAAAGCCGGACTAGATCCTTCTTTTCCGGCTCGGTAAAACCTTTATAAAGACCTGCGAGTAAAGATCTGGAGATCCCAAGCATCACGGGACGGATCGAGTAGGCCTTGCGGGTAAGTTGTAGATTGACCACCCTCTGGTCTTGGGTATCTCTAACTCTTTCCACATAACCTAAATCTTGCAGTTTATCCACAAGTGCAGTCAGAGTAGACTTATCTCTGTCTATCATCCGAGCGATATCCTGCATCGGAACCCTTTTGGACATTGCCAGTGCGAATAGAATGTCCGCATGGGTAGTAGTCAATTGGCCCAGGCCCTTGTCCTTCAGTTCCGAATTCAATCGCCTATGGAATTCGTCCCTGATCCTAGAAATCAGATAAATGATCGTGCGAGGATTCATCTTAGAATGTCCTAACGATTAGGCGAACTGGTAGAGATAGATCACTTCGCCGATAGCAGCAGGTTTTGCTGCACCTTCTACTTCGAAGCTAAGTTTTAGGGTCATTCTTGCAGTCCCTCTCAGATCCTTCAATTCCACCAATTCCGCTCTAAGCCTGAGTTTGGAACCGACCTTAACTGGATCTAAAAAGCGGAGTTTTTCCATTCCGTAGTTGATTCCCATCTTGATGTTTCTTAATTCTAAGATTTGGCTTAAAAGATAAGGAGCCATGGAAAGTGTAAGATAACCATGAGCGATAGTGGTCCCGAAAGGGGATTCTTTAGCTGCTCTTGCCGGATCCGTATGGATCCATTGGTGGTCCAGGGTTGCGTTTGCGAAAGTATCGATCTGTGCCTGGGTGATTTCGTGAGCGTCGGATACGCCTAGTTCTTTTCCTTCGTAAGCCTGTAGTTCTGCGAAGCTGGAGAGTACGAGTTTAGCCATTTGATTTTATTCCTGCCAATGCTGGATCTATATGTCCAGTACCCTAATCCATTAAATAGTTTTGTCACCAACTTTTTAGGTAAAACTAGAACGACTGTTCTGTTGGGTAGCCAAAGTTTTCACACAGAGAGGGGAGGAAAAAGAGAGACTCAGAGAAAATTTTCCACACAGAGGCACAGAGCCGCAAAGATATGTGGAGCAATTTCAAGACCTTCCCCTCCGTGCCTTAGTGTCTCTGTGCGAAAATAATCGCTGTGCCTCCCTGTGAAAGTGAATTACTTTAGAAAAACTTAAAGTTCTTTTTGCAACATAGAACAGTCGTTCTGTTTTTGCGGTAAAAACTCTGTGTCTCTGACACCGGTATTGAAAGACATTCTCAGTTCGAAAAAAGGAAAATTGTAAAATTCGAAAATGATAGAATCCGGTCTTCCGACCTCTTGCAAAGGCCCCGTTCGGGATTTTAGATTGACATAAGCGAGTAATCGCGTTTGATAGAAGTTAGATATGGGAAGTTCGCCGGACCATCTAGGCCCCCTGCTGATTCAATTCCTCTTAGGAGTAGGGTTCTCCGCTCTTATACTCGGACTCGCCTTCCTTCTAAACCCCAAAAAAAAATCCAAACCTCACGACACTTTTGAGTGCGGGGTACCGTATTACGGGGATGCAAAGGGATTATTTAATATCAAGTTTTACTTGGTCGCAGTTTTGTTTATACTTTTCGATATAGAAGCGATCTTTCTTTTTCCCTACGCCGTGAATTTAAAATCATTCAAAGAGGCGGGACTGGGTAATTTTCTTCTGATAGAGATGTTTGTTTTTATTTTCACCCTCGTGGTTGGGCTGTATTATATTCGGAAGAAGGGGGCCTTAGAATGGGATTAAACGAACAACTCGCTCAACCCGGATCGTCTTACGGAGATTCCTTCCAAATTGCGACTGTAGATTCGGTCATCAATTGGGGAAGAAGTTACTCCTTATGGCCTTATCCATTTGCCACTGCATGTTGCGGGATAGAATATATGAGCACTTCTTGTGCGGATTATGATATCGCTAGGTTCGGAGCGGAAAGACCTTCTTTCTCCCCTAGGCAAGCTGACATGATCTTAGTCCTTGGGACCATCACTTATAAAATGGCTCCGGTACTTCGTGAAATTTACGACCAATTGTCCGAACCCAAGTTTGTGATCAGTTACGGTGCCTGCGCTTCTTCCGGCGGAATGTTCCATGCTTACTCCGTTTTGCAAGGGATAGATAGGATACTTCCTGTGGACCTTTATGTTCCGGGTTGTCCTCCAAGACCCGAAGCACTTTTAGATGCTGTAATAAAACTCCAGGAAAAAGTAAAAACCCAAGGGTTGGAAGCCAGAAGACAAGAAGTAATGGATAAGATCCGGGAAATGAACGAAAGAAACAAACCCCTGGTCGTCCGATGAAAGAAACAATCCAGAGTTTCCTAAAAGACAAATTCTCTCATTTTATCTCCAAGGAAGAAGAAATACTCACGAATCTTCCTACATTCTTCTTAAAGCCGGAAGGAATTGTTCCTGTTCTTTCTGCTTTAAAAACAGCACCCGGAATCGAACTGAATTATCTAAACGATCTGACCGCGATCGATTGGTTGGGCAAAAAAGCTCCAAGATTCGAAGTCTGTTACCTTCTACGCTCCGGAAACAAATCCTCCACAAAAGTACAATTCCGGGTTGCATTGGAAGAAGATGAACAAGTCCCAAGTATCATCAGCATTTTCAAAGGTGCCAACTGGCCGGAGAGAGAAGTTTACGATCTATTCGGTATTCGTTTTGCAGGACATCCTAGAATGGATCGTCTTATCATGCCTGATAATTTCCAAGGTCATCCATTAAGAAAAGATTATCCTTTGGAAGGTTTCGGTCAGGATTATCTGGTAGAGGACCTTCTCACCATCCACTTGAAAGAGGATATGGAGGCTTAAGATGACAGCGATGTACGAAAAAACCGCGGAACATTTCAGTCTCAAACAGAAAAAACTCCCGGAAGGACATCTTCTTGTGAACCTGGGGCCTTCTCACCCTTCTACTCACGGTATTTTGCAGAATGTGATCCAGCTGGACGGAGAAAGAGTGGTGGATGCAGAATCTGTGATCGGCTATGTGCATCGCAGTTTCGAAAAATTAGGAGAACGTTATACTTATAATCAGTTCTTAGTCTGTACCGACAGGATGAATTACGTATCCACTCCTTTGAATAATATAGGATGGATTCTGGCAGTCGAAAAAATGCTCCAGATCGAAGTTCCGGACAAGGTGACCTACGTTCGTATGATCGTCTCCGAACTTTCTCGCGTGATGGACCATATTATCTGTAATGGTATTTTGGGTGTGGATCTTGGTGCATTCTCCGGGATGTTACACTTATTTCATCATAGAGAAAATATTTATCAGGTCTTGGAAAAACTCACCGGCGCAAGACTTACTACTACATTCTGCAGAGTCGGCGGACTCGAAAAAGATATTTATCCGGAGTTCGAGAAGGACGTGAAGACTATTATCAAGGGTCTTCGTCCTGCGATCGAAGAGTTCCAGTCATTACTCGTAAATAATAGAATCTTTATGGATAGAACGGAAGGTGTTGGAGGTATCTCTGCGGAGAACGCGATCTCTTACGGTTATTCCGGTCCGAACTTGAGAGCTGCGGGAGTTCCTTGGGACATTCGTAAGGATGATCCTTATATGTTCTATGACAAGGTGGACTTCGATATTCCTGTGGGAGAGGATGGTTCCGTTTTTCATAGGACCTTAGTTCGTATGGAAGAGATGAGACAATCTCTTCGTATTGTTGAGCAGCTCATCAATGGTCTTCCAGCTGGGGCTCACCATGCAGATATGCCTCATATCTATCTTCCTGATAAGAGCAAAGTTTATAAGAATATGGAAGAGTTGATCTACCATTTCAAATTGATCATGCATGGTATCAAAGTTCCTAAGGGCGAATATTATATGGCAACCGAGGCAGCTAACGGCGAACTCGGGTTTTATATTGTTTCCGAAGGGGAGAAGTCTCCTTGGAGAGTGCATGTGCGTAGGCCTTGTTTCTGGTTTTATCAGTCTTTTCCTGAATTAGTAAAAGGTTCACTTCTTGCGGATACGGTTGCTACTATGAGCTCCATGAATGTGATCGCAGGGGAGTTGGACTGCTGATGGGTTATCAATTTTCTTCCGAATCTGTTTCTAGGTTAAACAAACTTCTGGAGATGTTCCCGGATAAAAGAAGTGTGATTCTCCCTGGGTTGTACCTCCTACAAAAAGAACAAGGGTTTGTAGATAGGGAAGGAATGGAGGCTCTTGCCGATAAGATTGGTTCTCCTATTTCTCTCGCTCAAGTTTACGGTGTTGCAACCTTTTATACCTTGTACAATAAAAAGCCTGTAGGTAAGTATCATATCCAGATCTGCGGGACTTCTTCTTGTTATATGAGAGGAAATGATAAACTTGAAAAACATATCTGCTCTCGTTTGGGAATAGAATTGGGAGAAACAACTCCGGATAAAAAATTCACTTTGGAAGAAGTGGAATGTCTGGGCGCATGCGGGTACGCTCCGATGATCCAGATTAACGATGCATATTATGAAAATCTAACGTTTGAAAAAATGGATGAGATCCTAAAGGGTTTAACCTAAGGGGAAACGTTATGGCAGAAATGAAAATCCTCACTAAATTTATAGACGATCCTCGTTCGAACGAATTGGAATTTTACGAATCGGTCCATGGTTATGATGGGATGAAAAAAGCACTTTCTATGGCTCCAGAAGAGATCATAGAGATTGTAAAAAAATCAGGCTTAAGAGGAAGAGGGGGAGCTGGTTTCCCTACGGGCCTGAAATGGTCCTTTATTCCTAAGGATATTCCAAAACCCAAATATTTGATCTGTAATGCAGACGAGGGAGAGCCAGGAACATTCAAAGATCGTAAACTGATTGAGAACCTTCCCCACCAGATTATCGAAGGAATGGTAATCGGTGCAAAAGCGATCGGCGCCAACAAAGGATTTTTTTACATCCGTGGAGAGTTCAACAAAGGGATCGACTCCATGCAGAAGGCGATCGATGAGGCCTACGCAAAAGGATATCTTGGTAAAAATATCCAAGGAAGCGGATTCGATTTTGATCTAGTATTATATGCTGGAGCAGGGGCTTATATCTGCGGAGAAGAGACTGCCCTTATCAATTCTTTGGAAGGTCGTAGGGGTCATCCAAGATTAAAACCTCCATTTCCGGCGGTTTCAGGTCTATATCGTTGTCCTACGGTAGTGAATAATGTGGAAACTTTTTCCACAGTCCCTCATATTTTGGACAAAGGAGCGGATTGGTATTCTAAGATCGGTACTGAAAAATCCCCGGGCACTCGTTTATTCTCCGTTTCAGGTCATGTAAAAAGACCGGGAGTATACGAGATCGAATTAGGAACTCCTTTATTAGAATTAATTAATGATCTATGTGGTGGAATGCTGGACGATGTGCCGTTAAAGGCGGTGATCCCAGGTGGTTCTTCCGTTCCGATCCTAACTGCAGAAGAATGTAAAACTGCGAACATGGATTTCGAATCTATGGCGGCTCATAAAACAATGCTTGGTTCCGGAGCCGTAATCGTGATCGGAGAAGGCACTGATCTCGTGGAGACCACTTACCGATTTGCAAGATTCTACGCTCATGAATCTTGTGGGCAATGTACTCCATGCAGAGAAGGTACTCATTGGGTGAGGGATCTTCTACATAAGATCAGAGAAGGAGAAGGTACAAGTGCAGACTTGGATCTTATTCTTTCTTTATCTCGAAACATGGAGGGTGGAACTACAATCTGTCCACTCTCTGATGCATGTGTAGGGGCTGTTCGGCCGACTATCTTAAAATTCAAACATGAGTTCGAAGCCAGATTAAAAGACAAAGTAGGTAAAGAAGAAGAAATGCCTGCCCAAACCGGAGCCTGAGACATGGATTGGAATATAATTCTACTCTGGTTATTAAAAAGTGCGCTTTTTTTCTTAGTTTTTATCACGGCTTGTGCTTATTATACATTAGCAGAACGTAAAGTAGCCGGTTTTATCCAAGACAGGAAAGGTCCGAACCGTGCAGGTCCTCTGGGTTTATTGCAACCTTTGGCAGACGGTATTAAATTTTTAACTAAGGAAGAGATTTTTCCTAAAAATGTGAATAGGGTCATGTACTTGATTGCACCTGCAATCTCCATGACTTGCGCGATCATGGCTTGGGCCGTGGTTCCTTTGGGCGGCACTGTGATCTTACCTGATTGGCTTGCAAAAGAAGTAGGATTTACTTCTTTGGATCTTCAAATCGCAAATCCAGACACGGGGATCTTGTTCTTATTTGCGATTTCCAGCCTTTCGGTTTACGGGATCATTCTTGCGGGTTGGTCCAGTAATAATAAATATTCTTTGATTGGTGGGATCCGTTCCACGGCTCAAATGATCAGCTATGAATTGCCATTGGGTCTTTCTGTGGCGGCTATCGTGATTCTGACCGGATCTTTAAAACTCACCGATATCAATGACGCTCAAATCGGTCTTTGGAATATTTTTAAACTTCCAGGCTTTATTGCATTTTCCGTTTTCGTAGTGGCGATGTTTGCCGAAACAAATCGACTTCCTTTCGATTTGGCGGAAGCAGAATCCGAATTGGTGGTTGGGTTTCATACGGAGTATGGTGCGTTCAAATTTGCGTTATTCTTCATTGCAGAATATATGAATATGATCACTATGAGTTGTGTGGTAACTATTCTGTTTTTCGGCGGATACCACCTTCCTTTCGGATGGCTAAGCGGTTCGATTTGGCAGGCCTGGGCAGGACTCGGGTTTTTTACTCTTAAGGTATTATTCTTCGCATTTTTATTTATGTGGGTGAGATGGACCCTTCCTAGATTCAGATATGATCAACTCATGACGATCGGCTGGAAAAAAATGATCCCTTGGGCGGTGGCGAATATTCTAATCGCAAGCGTTTACGTTGGTTTGGACGGTTTCTGGAAATGGTAGGAATATTCGATAATCCGCAACTTCTCCTCTTTTTTATTTTCGGAGGGGTGTTGATCGCAGGAGCATTAGGAGTTGTTTTTCATCCGAATCCTATCAGTTCCGCGGTTTTACTTGTGCTCTCTTTTTTTGCGTTAGCCGGAATTTATGCGGTGATCGGTTCCGTTTTTGTGGCAACTATGCAGGTTTTGGTCTATGCGGGTGCCATTATGGTGCTTGTGGTCTTCGTTCTGATGCTTTTATCTTTGCATGATGAAGGGGTCGCAAAACTTTGGGATCACCCACTCAAAAAAGTTCTGGTTCTTTCCGTAGTAGTTTTGCTTGCAATCGTGCTTATTCATTCAGTTAGAGAAGGTGTTCCGAACACGGAAGCTTCTCCTAAGGGATATTCCGATTCGGGATCTTACGAGTATACCTTATCCAAGTCAGCAGAAGGTAAGGCAAGTGTGACCGCAGAAGGAAATACCGCCGCGGTAGGAAGTTCCATGTTTTTAGACTATCTTCTTCCTTTTGAAATAGTTTCTATATTACTTTTGGCAGCCGTGCTCGGGGCAGTTATATTAGGAAAAAAGAATTTAGGTAAAAAAACAGAAGAAGGGGAACAATGAATCCAGGAATTCTGAAACCAACTCTCGCGGGAATTCCAGTGGAATACCTGCTGATTCTTGCCTGTATCGTTTTTTCCATCGGCGTTGCCGGGGTTTTATTCAGAAGGAGCGCAGTGGTTATCTTCATGAGTATAGAACTCATGCTGAACTCCGTAAATTTGGTATTCGTTGTTTTTTCTAAATCACTTCATCAGGTTCAGGGAGAAGTGGTGGTGTTTTTCGTGATGGCAATCGCTGCGGTGGAAGCAGCTATCGGTTTGGCTTTAGTGGTCGCAATTCACAGAAAGAAAAAGACAAGTTTCGTAGACGAAATGAATTTAATGAAATGGTAATGCGATGAGTTGGGAAATCCTTATATCGGTTCTCGTTTTTTCTCCTCTTCTTGGATCCGTATTAAACGCATTATTCGGAAGATATTGGAAGAGTCTCTCCGGTCCTATCGGGACCTTATTGTCTTTTGTTTCTTTCGGTGCCAGTGTATTCGCATATCTGCAATTCCATCCTTTGGAAAGACAGGATGCTCAGATAGTAACCTTATTCAATTGGGTGCAAGTTGGGAATTTTAAAGCGGATCTTGCTTATCAAGTAGATCAACTTTCTCTTTTTATGGCATTGATCATCACCGGGATCGGGAGTTTGATCCATCTCTATTCCATCGGATATATGAAAGGGAATCCTGGAATTGGCAGATTTTTTTCTTATCTGAACTTATTCGTGTTCTTCATGCTCCATTTGGTTTTAGCGGAAAATCTGGTGGTTTTATTTTTCGGTTGGGAAGGTGTGGGACTTTGTTCTTATCTCCTGATCGGTTTCGATACTCATAAGGAAAATGCGGCACAAGCAAGTATCAAGGCTTTTGTCACCAATAGGATCGCCGACTTAGCGATGATTGGAGGGATTGCTTTAACTTATTGGTTGGCCGGTTCCATTTCCTTTATTACAATTTCTGAATCTTTGCCTCAGGCAAAATTTTTGCTGAATGCACTTCCTTTTGTGGCGATCTGCTTTTTTATCGGAGCTATGGGCAAGTCTGCTCAGTTTCCATTTCATGTTTGGTTGCCGGATGCGATGGCCGGGCCAACTCCGGTTTCCGCTTTGATCCATGCGGCAACAATGGTGACTGCCGGGCTCTTCTTGATCGCAAGATTGAATTTTATTTTTATCTTAGTTCCTAAGGTAGGTTTTTGGATCGTTTGTATAGGGACATTCACTGCATTCTTCGCAGCAACAATTGGTGTTTATCAAAACGATATCAAAAAAGTTTTAGCTTATTCTACTGTTTCTCAGTTAGGTTATATGTTTGTGGCAATGGGAACAGGCGCTTATGTGGCGGGACTTTTCCACTTATTGACTCACGCATTCTTTAAGGCTCTTCTATTCTTGGGTTCCGGTTCCGTAATCCATGGATTATCCGATGAACAAGATTTAAGAAGAATGGGGGGACTAAAATCTCAGATGAAGATCACTTGGTGGACCTTCCTTTTGGGAACCTTGGCGATTGTAGGAGCTCCTCCATTCAGCGGATTTTTCTCCAAGGATTTGATCTTAGAAAAAGCATTCTATTTTCATCCCGTATTCTTCGGAATGGGAATAGCCACTGCATTCTTAACTACATTCTATATGTTCCGCCTAACGTTCTTGGCATTTACTGGTAAATCTAGAGTTTCTCAGCACGTGCACCCTCACGAATCTCCTTGGACCATGACTTTACCATTAGTAATCTTGGCATTGGGTGCCGCCTTCTCCGGATATTTATTGGTGCCTGAATCTTTGGGAGGAGGGATCGATTTCTTGGAGAAATATTTCTCTCCTGTTTTTGCTAAAGGACTATTGTATTCTACTCAACAAAAGGGACCAGCGGAAGTTCATCATTTAAGTCACGAGTTGGAACTCCTACTCGCTGGATTTTCTTTAGGAGCAATCCTTCTTGGGGTCGGGATTTATTGGTTCTTTTTCGGCAAAAGGGAAAAATTACCTTCAGATGAATCCAGTTATACTGGCTGGAGAATTCTACCTGCAAATAAATATTTCATAGATGAAATTTTCAAAAATCTTCTGATCGGGCCGATCTCCGCTCTATCTGAATTCTTATCTGAAGTAGTAGAGAAACGTTTGATCGATAGGGTTTTGACCGGAACTGGAAGAATTTCCGGCGGGGTTGCCTCGTTACTACGTAGGATCCAAACAGGAACCGTAGTAGATTACGCTTTTCTAATTGTCTTAGGGACTGTTTTGATCTTGTCCGTATTCTTATGGAGGGGAATCTAAGTGCCCCAATATTATTTAAGCATTCTGTTATTTTTGCCTGTTTTAGGGATTCCTTTCTTATTCTTTTCTAAAAACGAAAAATGGATCCGGCTTTGGTCTTCAATCGTGACTCTGGGAGTTTTCGCGATGACCATTCCCTTGTTTTTGGAATTCCTAAAAGGAGATAGCGGTTTCCAATTTACCCATCGTATCTGGAACTTTCTGGAATTACAGTCTGGAGGATTGGACTATCATATAGCGATAGATGGATTCTCTCTATTGTTAATTACGATGTCCGCACTTCTTTTCTTTCTCTCTGCTTTA
Organism: Leptospira neocaledonica; assembly: GCF_002812205.1. Classification (NCBI taxonomy): domain Bacteria; kingdom Pseudomonadati; phylum Spirochaetota; class Leptospiria; order Leptospirales; family Leptospiraceae; genus Leptospira; species Leptospira neocaledonica. The sequence continues at coordinate 35,731 of NZ_NPEA01000010.1, read as the reverse complement.
TCCGCTTTTTCTAATGTGAAACACAGGATCAGGGAATTTTTTATACTTCTTCTTTTAGTGGAAACGGGAGTAATCGGAGTTTTTCTTTCGGTTAACCTAATCCAATTTTACGTCTTCTGGGAATGGATGGTTCTACCTTTCACTTTAATGGTTGGGATCTGGGGGGAAAAAGGAAGAATCAAGGCTGCCATGAAATATCTGGTATTCTCTTTTACCGGATCCGTTTTCATGTTAGCTAGCATTTTGGTCTTATATCATTATACCCACACATTTGATTTAGAAGAATTGGCAGTAGTTTCTTTGAATTCGATTCCAGCCAATATTAAGTTTTGGTTATTTGTCGGATTTAGTTTCGCATTTGCGATCAAGGTGCCTCTATTTCCTTTTCATACTTGGATGCCTGATGTTCACGAAGAAGCCCCGACTGTCGGTTCTGTAGACTTGGCTGGTATTCTGCTAAAGATCGGATTATTCGCCTATGTCCGCGTGGCAATTCCGCTTTTTCCTCAGGTATTTTTAGAATATCGTAATCTACTTACTGCTCTTGCTGTTGCTGGGATTGTTTACGGGGCTTTGGTCGCTTTAACCCAGAAGAATAGCAAACGTCTGGTAGCATTCTCTTCTCTCTCTCATATGGGATTTTGTATTTTAGGGATTTTGACGCTTACTGAAGAAGGTGTGGCAGGTGGAATGCTCCAAATGGTGAATCATGGATTCACTTCGGGTCTTCTTTTCTTTATATTAGGATTTTTGCATGAAAGGACTGGTACAAACGAATTAAAAGATTATTCGGGTCTTGCTAAATCCGCTCCATTCTTAGCAGTAGCGATCGGTCTGGCCGCTTTCGCGAGTGCAGGACTTCCTGGGACGAACGGTTTCGTGGGAGAATTTTTAGTTCTGATCGGAACTTTTAAATATAGCCTCGTTTACGGATTTTTGGCAGGAACCGCGGTGATCTTTGCCGCAGGATATATGTTATATTTTGCGAGGAATTTATTATTCGGAGAACCGAATTCCTTGTCTTCCGGGCTATCTCCTTTGAATTTGAGAGAGAAGTTTATAGTCTCCATAGTTGCAGGAATTATAATATTAACTGGGATTTTTCCGAACATCCTACTAACGTATTTGAAACCGAGCGCCAGAGTGGTGTTGAACCTGACTTCTAAACAAGCCCTACAAGAAAGAGCCTTTTTAGAACAAGAAGGTACTTTGAAAAACGATAAAAAGAAATTCATAAATTATAGGACCTTGGGCGTTGAGCCTCCTAGTTACGAGGACAGGATCAGTTCCGGAAGAGGGACTGGAATCCCGGGTAAAAAGACAGTGTCCCAAGAGGCGGAAGAATGAATTTAATCCCAAATTCCAACGATCTGATTTCTATACTTCCTATCCTGGTTCTTTCCGGAGGAGGGATCTTATTACTTGGATTGCAGTTCTTTTTCCAAGGATTTGAATTTAGGATCGTAAGATTCACTTCCGGTTTGGTTTTGATTGCGGCATTCATTTCATTGTTTGTTTCTCAAGCAAGTCCCGGGCTCGGTTCTTATTTTTCAGGGCATTATGAAATTTCAACTTTAGGTTTCTGGTTTGGGGCATTATATCTGGTCGCCGCATTCTGTACGGTTCTTGCGTCTCCAAGAGTATTAGAACAACATAATATGGAATTTCCGGAGTTCTATCCACTTCTGCTCTTCTCGGTAGTGGGAATGTTCCTAATGACTTCAGGGACTGACACGGTTACCATTTTTGTTGGATTGGAACTGATGTCTGTGTGCTTGTATGTTTTAGTGGGAATGGCAAGAAGTGATGTTTATTCTTTAGAAGCCAGTTTGAAATATTTTCTTTTGGGAAGTTTTTCCACCGGATTTTTCTTATTCGGTATGGCATTCTTGTTTGGAGGATCAGGCACAACTCATTTGCAAGATTCTTTAAAACCTTTGGTAAGTTCCGGATTCGATTCTAATTTTACTAAGATCGGATTGCTACTTTTATTAACTGGAATCTCATTCAAGATCGCATTGTTCCCTTATCATTCTTGGACTCCTGACGCTTACGAGGGAGCCTTAACTCCGGTAACTGGATTTATGGCCACAGCTTCTAAATCCGCTTCCATGGGACTATTATTAGTAGTTTTTTCAAAATTCCCGGTTTCCGTTTCCGGAGGAGAGTGGACTTGGGTGATGGGAATTTTAGCCCTGATGTCTATGACGTATGGAAACTTCGTAGCTTTAAAACAGACGAACTTAAAAAGAGTATTGGCATATTCCTCAATTGCTCATGCTGGTTACGTTGTTGCTGGGATATCTTTAGGTGGAAAAGAAGAGGCTCTATTCTATTTGATTGTGTATTCTTTTATGAGCCTAGGAGCATTTGCAGTTCTTTCTTTCTTGGAAGAAGGAGATCGCCATGTAACGTATGAGTCCATTGCCGGACTCGCAAAGTCGAGGCCTTGGACAAGTTTTGCACTATTTATTTTCTTTTTATCTCTGGCAGGAATTCCTCCTTTAGGTGGATTCTGGGCGAAGCTATTCCTATTCCAAAAAATTGCGGAAGGAACGGATCAGATCTCAAGATGGTTACTCATCGGAGGAATCGCAAATTCCGCGTTGGCATTATATTATTATGTAAAAGTAGGAATACTCACTTACATGAGTTCCGAAGAAGGAGAAATTTCTAAATTAGATTCTCCTAAAACTAGTTACGGAGTTCTATTCGTTTCTGCGATTTCTTTGGTAGCAGTATTGGTAGGGTGGTATTTTATCCAACCCAAGGATTTGAATCACTTAAAGTTTGCAAACAAATCCGCAGAATTACAAAAGTAAGATGCCTAATATTAAAAATATTCTCTCTTCCATTAAAGAATATTTTGAGCCGATTCCCAAGTTTGATGGGGAGAATGCGAAGTTCAGAGAGGCGATCTATCTTTATTCTAAAAACCGCTCCGAAAAGAACTTAGAAAAACTTTCCGCCGAACTCACCAAAGCTTACTTTCTAATCCCCCATGCGGGAGAGGAAGCAGTTCCTAAGAAGAAGGCGAAACCTAAAAAGAAAGCGGCTGCTAAAAAAAAGAAAAAGGTTTCTTCTGAAAAAGGGCCAGAGCCTATCGTATTATTATATGTAAGCGACGAACGTGGTCGGGTATTTTTGCCTGCGTTCTCTCACCCATCCGAATCATTCCGTTATTTTAAAAAAGACACAGCACTAGTTCCGATTACTGCGAAGGAATTATGGGCCTTAGGTCTACAGAATAGGGGGGTTTCCGGGGTGGCTATAGATCCAGGCTCTACGTTATGGTTGCTTTCCAGGGAACATTTGGAATTATTGCAAAAAGAAAAATAATCTTTCGTTTTTATCGAACTTCATTCCATGTATTCTTCTTTTCGAATATATACTTTTCACCTTCTTCTTTTAACCGTTTTATTTACGAATTGTATCTTGGTTTCCAGATCGGAACTTTCTTTTCCTTCTACTTTAAACGAGGGAAAAGCATTAAAACATTATAAAAAAGTTTCTATTAAAGTGATCTACATTCCTGAAAAGGATGATCACGCTTATAATCTGGAGGAAGAAGAGCAAGAGAATAGAGAAGCAACTTGGACAAATCTGCTGGTTTCCGCATACGAGGATTCGGGATTGTTCAGAGAAGTAGTAACTTCTTCCGATGGAGATCTGAAAGTCCAAATCAAGATCGTGGAATCTCAAGCAGAAGATAGAGGAATGGATTACACATTTTCCAGAGGTTGGGGATTTCGTCCATATAGGGAAGAAGGTTCCTTTGCTATGAGTACTGATTTTTATAATTCTAAGGGAGAACTTTTAGGTTCGGTCGATTTAACTGAAAAGTACGATTACTATTATCAAGTTTTCTTTTTATTCTTGATGCCTTTCTATTCTCCAGGTGGAGAATACGAAAGATTGGGACGTTTTATGGGACTAAAAACTTTGGATAGAGCCGTGTCTGAGGCAATTTTTACCCCCAAAAAGTAATCTGTAAAAACTTCCTGAAATAGTTCACCCAAATCCCGAACAGGATAAAATTACTCGCCGCAAAAATAGCTAATCTGTGAATAACGTTATTATAGGTAAGATGGATCAGGCTATGAAAAATCCTAAGCCCTACATAGATCCAAGACAATTGAAAATTCAAAGGATCATTAGAGCTCGTTAGGTATTGAATTAGGCAGATTAGGTAGAACAATAAAGGCATTTCCAATAAGTTCATATAGTTGCGATTCGCAATGGACACCCACCCCGGAACATTTTTGGATTCTCCAAATTTGAAATCGTCCGGGATTACTTTTCCTATAAAACCTGCATAAAGGCGGCGAATAGGGATTTGCAATAATACGAAAAAAGTCAGTAGAGCTAACGCCCCGATCGGTAGAAGCCAATATTCTTTTTGCATTTCTGAACCTTTTAAATTGAAAAGAATTTTATATAGAATAGTTTTCCATTTAATCTGCAAGCAAAAGACACAGAATTTCAAAATCTTCCATTTCTATTTTCATTGACGCCAGAGACTTTTTGACTAATCTAAAGTCCCTTTATTCTCGTCTTATACCCTTATATTAAAATGCAAGAATCCCTGGAAAAGTTAGTCTATCACTGGATACAAAACGATTGGGAAGTTTTCCAGTTCATTCAATCCGAAGGGTTGGATGGGATGTGGGTACTAGATTTAAAGGCTCGAGATCGATTTTGGATCAATCCTAAATTTAAATCTGTTCTTGGATTTTCCCGATCATCAGATTTCTTTTCCGTCCGTTGGGAGGATCTTTTTTTCAAAAAGGATTACGAACTAATCGATTCTCAAATAGAGAAGGGCCCAAAAGGAATAACTCTCCCTATTCGTTATAAAACGTTCTCTGGTGGCGGGCTGGACACAGATACAAAAATTAAAATCCTAAAGAATGATTCTGATGCTTCGATTTGCATCGGTGGAATTAAGATCGTCCAAGAATCCGAGATCCATTCTTTAAAAAGAGAATTAGATTTTCTTTCTCTAATAGACGCTCTCCCAGATTTGGTAGGATATTGGGATTCCAATTTAATCAATCGATTGGCAAATGATGCTTATCAAAAATGGTTCGGAATCGAAGCCAAAAAAATAGTTGGTCAACATATTAAGTCTGTTTTAGGTGAACACCTATTCGAATTAAATTATCCTTATATACAAGGAGTTTTAAATGGGGAGACACAATTATTCGAAAGAAGTGTACCTTCTCCAGATGGGCAACATTTTATATATTCATTAACAAAATATATTCCGGATTTCAGAGATGGGAAGGTGGTTGGTTTTTCGGTAATCGTTAACGATATTTCTGAGATTAAAAATGCTGAACTTGCTAATGTTCGTCTCGCAAAGATTGTCGAGTCTTCTGACGATGCGATTATCGGCAAGGATTTGGACGGCGCCATCACGTCCTGGAATCACGGAGCAGAGAAAATTTTCGGATATAGCTCTGCAGAAATGTTAGGATCTAAATTTGATCTATTGGTTCCTGACGAGTCCAAACCTTTGGAATCCAGGATCAATCTCAAGATCAAATCTGAAAAAGAAAATCTTCGTTTCGAATCGGTTCGAAAAGCAAAAGACGGACATTGGATTGAAATGTCCATTACACTTTCTCCAATGTTTGATTCTTCCGGGAAGATGACCGGTTCCGCAGAGATCGCAAGAGATATCGGTGAAAGAAAAAGAATGGAGAGTTCTTTCAGAAGTGCATTCGAATATTCTGCGATTGGAATGGCGATCTTAGATCCGAAAGGAAGGTGGATCCAAGTGAACGGGAACCTGATCAAGCTACTTGGATATGACTGGGAAGAATTATCCAAACTTACTTTTAAGGATATCACTTATCAGGAGGACTTGGGAAAGGATCTGCAATTATTGGCGGAGACACTAGATGGAAAAAGATCCGGTTACCATTTAGAAAAACGTTATATAAAGAAAGACGGAGAGATTGTTTGGGTGCATCTTTCTGTCGCTTTGGTCAGAGATGCGGACGGAAGACCCAACCATTTTATTTCTCAAATCCTAGACATAGATGAGATCAAAAGGACCGAAGAACAATTACGTCATGCTAAAGAACTTTTGGAACAAACCAATAAGTTAGTAAGGATCGGCGCCTGGGACTTGGATTTGAAAAATGATACGGAAACTTGGTCGGGGGTCACGAAAGAGATGTTCGAAGTTTCTTCCGATTTTGAGCCGGATATAAGAGGAACATTAAAATTTGTTAAAGAAGGGGAGAACAGGGACAAAATTTTAAATGCGGTTGATAAACTTATAAAAAAAGGAGATCCTTACGATCTGGAAATCCAGATGATTACCGGAAAAGGAAACGAACTTTGGGTCAGAACAGTGGGAAGCGCCGAATTCGAGAACGGGGAATGTACGCGAATTTATGGGGCCTTCTATGATATAGATAAAAGAAAAAAGGCAGAATTGGAGTTGTTCCAAGAAAAATCCAGACTTTCCGCCTTCGTCGAACATGCCCCCGCGGCAGTTGCCATGCTCGATACGGAGATCAGATATGTTGCTGTCAGTGAAAGATGGTTAACCGAATATCATTTATTCGGAAAAAATGTTATAGGACTCTCACACTACGAAGTATTTCCTAATGTGTCTCAGGAATGGAAAGATATCCACCAAAGATGTTTATCCGGAGAAGTTCTTAAAAATGACGAAGATGTTTGGAGACCAGAGGGTTGGGATCATGACCAATACCTTCGTTGGGAAGTAAGACCTTGGTATCAATTGGATGGATCTATAGGCGGGATCATGATGTTCACCCAGGACATCACAGAAAGTTGTCTGCAAAGAGAAGAATTAACAAAAGCAAAACTAGCTGCGGAACAAGCCAATAGGGCCAAGTCGGACTTCTTGGCGAATATGAGCCATGAGATCAGAACTCCGCTGAATGGGATCATTGGGTTCTCCGATCTTTTATTACGAACTTCCATGGATTCCACCCAGCATCAATACATGATGACTGTATTCCAATCGGCCGAGTCCTTGCTGGATATTATCAATGATATATTAGATTTTTCTAAGATTGAGGCCGGAAAATTAGAATTGTCTTATGAAAAAACAAATTTATTGGAACTTTGTAGTCAGATCGTAAATACGATTAAGTTCCAAGCTCAGAAAAAAGGATTAGAAGTTATAGTAAATGTTGCCTGGGATGTGCCTCGCTTTGTAAAAGCGGATAGTATTAGACTCAGACAGATTATCGTAAATCTTTTCAGCAATTCTGTAAAGTTTACGGAAGAAGGCGAAATTGAGTTCAAAATCGAACTTCTCGAAAAAATTTCTGAAACAGAGGGAGAGTTTAGATTTTCCGTAAGAGATACCGGAATCGGTATCGCACCTGATGCAAGAGAGAAAATATTCGAAGCATTCACCCAAGGTGATGTGTCCACTACGCGTAGATTTGGAGGGACTGGTCTTGGGCTAGCCATTTCTAATAAATTACTTTCTATAATGGGAAGTGGTCTCCAATTAAAAAGTGAATTGGGAAAAGGTAGTACATTTTATTTCGATCTAAAATTGAATATTTCAGAGATCGTAGGAGAAGATTGGATCAGGCTACGTTCTATCAGAAAAGTTTTGGTCGCGGACAAAGATCAAGAAAACATAAAATTAATCGGAGAAATGTTATCTCTGCAGAATATTCCGGCCGACTTTTCCAAAAACGGAGAAGAGATGCTCAAAACTTTATCCAGTGGAAATCGATACGATATTATTCTGATGGATTCTGAAATGCCGGAAGGAGACGGTCTGGAATTGGTCCGAAAAGTAAGAGAAGATCTAAAAATCAGAAGTGAAGATCAACCGATCGTATTGATCGTAAATCCGGATGAAGGAGATTCATTTGCCGAGAAGTCCAGAAAACTCGGGGTACAAGAAGTAATCTCCAAGCCGATCCATATGCAGAAATTATTCGATATCTTAGCCAGAAATCAGATCTTTAAGGAACCTTTCGAATTCCCTTTAACAACAAGAGACCAAGAAGGAGCTCCTACCATTCATAAAACTGCTACCGTTTTGATCGCGGAAGATAATTCAGTAAATATGATGCTCGCAAAAAGTATCGTTAAGCGGATCCTTCCCAAAGCAAAATGTGTGGAGGCACAAACGGGAAGAGAAGCTGTCGATAAGTTTAGAGAGATCAATCCGGACCTGATCTTCATGGATATCCAAATGCCTGAGATGAACGGATACGAAGCAACCAAGGCAATCCGTGTTCTGGAAAAAGACGGGCACAGGGTCCCTATTATTGCAGTGACTGCCGGTATTGTATCCGGCGAAAGAGAAAGATGTTTAGAAGCAGGCATGGATGATTATATCAGTAAACCTGCAGTGAAGGCAGATTTTGCTAGAATTATCTTTCGCTGGATGAGCTGATCATACTTTAAATTATTTTAAAGTATTTTAATCATTTTCCAATAAGTCCAGGATCTTAAGATCCATTCCATAGGACCTAACGTAAAAGTTCTTTTCCAAACCAGAGAAAACATTCCCCAGAAGATCCAAATCGGAACAGTCAAAAGTAGAACAATATAACTGCCTATCTGATCGAAATATCCCAGCCCCCAGCCGCAAAAGATCCAGGTGCAAACTAGAGATTCTCCCAAATAACAAGTCAAAGAAAGTTTTCCCATTGTTTCGAACCAGATCCGATCCGTAAAACTTCTGCCTGAATTATAATAATTTCCGAGCAAGTACACATAACTGAATGTGAGAGCAGGTGCACAAAAAGTATCGGAGATCGCATATAGAATTTTTAAGAATACACTTGGATTTTCGGGAAGAATATGGCGAGAATGTAATGTATAAACAAGATTTCCCAAAATGCCAAGAGTTAGTGCCCAAGGGAAAAGTTTTTTGAAATTTGGCTTTGTATTTTCCCAATCCGTTAAGATGGAATTTTTGGCCGCATAAAAACCCAATGCAAACATGGAGAGAACTGAAGGCCACTGATAGAATACCAAAAAAGGAATGGAGAGAATGGTATCTTTTGTCCTTTGCACGGTGCTTTCCCAGAACCCGCCTAAATATGCCTTTCTACTTTCTTCCAATAAGCGGGGAAGATTTGTTTCTAATTGAGATTTGAGTTCTACTTCTGCGAAGCTCATTCCTATTCTGCAGAACACGGCGAGGGCCAAGCAGAATAGTGAAAATTTTAATAACCAAGAAGAAGATCTGTTCCTTAAAAACCAGAGAAATGCTCCTAAAATCGCATAGGAAAGGAGAATATCCCCGATGAATAAAAAAACTCCATGCAAAAGTCCTAATATTCCCAAGCCTAATATTCTACGGAAATATCTGGATCTTGAGTCTGTTTCCGGATTATTCTGTATTTGGATGAAAAACCCGTAACCGAATAAAAAGGAAAATAAAATATAAAATTTGGATTCAAAGAAGAATGCTACAATCCAAGAACCTATGGAATCTAAAAGAGTAGAATTCTCTCCTAAAGAAGCAACCAGATACATTGGTTTGGAAAAATAAGGCAGGTTGACCGCGAGTATCCCTAAAAGTGCAAATCCTCTTAAAAAGTCTATAAATCCTATTCTATTTTTCATTTCCGCACCTTAATGTTTAGGTTTCCAGTTCCATGTGAATGCAAGAAGAATTATGGCCAAGATCGCAGAAACAAATATTATAGATATAGAATATTCCCAGCGAAACCAGGAGAAGGAGCTCATCCATCCTAAACCTTTTGAGAGCACGGTCCTTCCTAGATAGCCGAATAAACCTATAAACCCTGCGGCGGTCCCAACCGCTTTTTTAGAAGTAAAGTCAAGCCCAGCCACTCCTAGTAACATGACGGGAGGGTAGATAAAAAATCCAACTACGCCGAATAGAGTTAGATCCGCCCATAAATATCCGGATGGAAGAATTAGGATTCCGAATAACGCAAATAGGATCGGAACCATACAGACCAAGCTGACGAGTCCTCTTTTTCCTCCTACTTTATCCGAATACCAACCAACGAGTAATGTGGATCCTATTCCTGCAAATTCATAGATAAGGGTGCTGATTCCTCCTTTTTCTAAACTTGCTCCCTTTGCAAATTTCAGGTAAGAAGGTCCCCAATCTGTCAGGCTATACCTTACTATATACACGAAAAAATTCGCTAGTGCGAAGACCCAAATGTACTTATTTAAAAGTACAAGATCTATAAAAATTTCCTTAAATGTAAGTTCTCTTTCCGGTTCGGAAACTTTGGAGGACTCGGTTCCCGTTCCGGTATATTCTTCAATGGAAGGAAGTCCAACCGATTGAGGGGTATCCATTAATCTGAAATATAAATAGATCGCAGTTATAAATGAGATGGCAGCAGGTATATAAAATGCGTTTCTCCATCCAAACCAAGAAGCGCTGTAAGCTGCAATTACTCCTACTAGTCCGCCTCCTACATTATGCGCAATATTCCAGATAGCGAATTTTGCTCCTCTTTCTTTTACGGAAAACCAATGCCCCAATGATCTCCCGCAAGGTGGCCAGCCCATTCCTTGGAATAAACCGTTTAATCCCCATAAAATTAAATGAGTTTGATAATCGGAAGAAGCTCCGAAACATATATTACAAATTCCTGTAAGAGCAAGACCTAATGGCATAAAGACCTTAGGATTACTTCTGTCTGATAATGCTCCCATTAGGAATTTCCCGATCCCGTAAGAGATTGCAGTGATTGCTAAAATATTCCCAATCTGCTCTTGGGAATAGGAGAGCGCCTGGCCAATTTCTTTGGAAACAACTGGGAAATTGTTCCTGACAGTATAAAAGACGGAATATCCTAAGAATGTTGCTTCTAAAATTCTCCAACGAAACTTAGGATAAAGGGAGCGGATTTCCGACTCTGGGAGTAACGGTTTAGGGGGCTTCGGTAAAATCCAAGTTAATAGGCCTTTTCTCATCGATCGGGAAGAATGATGGTATCTATCCTAAGCACAAGTAGAATTTGATTAAAAATGTCTAAATCCAGATTCTTTAGGTGAGTAAGATTTTCCTTCGTAAGAATATCTAACCTGAGGAGATTCACCTTCTTCCAATGCAAACACACTGCCTATTTTTCGGATAGAGATCCCTTCCCAAGAAGAAGGTAATTCGTCCGGAGACAAGAATAGAAGCTCTAATTCTTCTCCAGAAGTTAAAACTCCTTCTACCCCGATGGCTTCTTTTACTCCATTCTCGAAGGGGAGGATATCCAAATCCAATTCGATCCTAACTCCAGAAGATTTTGCCAATTTGAATACGTCTTGTTTGAGCCCGTCAGTCAGATCCATCCCCGCATGTATTCTATTTTTTGAATATAAAGAACGACTTAAGTTTAATCTTGATTTAGGTCTTAAATGTCTATCCAAAGCTACCTTTTTGACTTCGGGTGAAAGAGAAATATGTGCGCCTTCTAATATTTTATAACCTAAAAGAGAAGCGCCGATATGCCCACTCAAATACACATAGTCTCCCGGTTTTCCGCCTTTTCTGTCTACGGGAGAAACTGATTTTCCTAATAGAGTTAAAGTTAAGTTTAACTCTTGCGTTCTGTAAGTGTCTCCACCGCAGAGTTCTATTTCGTAAGAATTTAACGCTTTCTTAAATGAATCGATAAACGGTTCTAAAAATTCTTTCCGATTGCAAGAAGGAGAAAGGCCGAAATTAAAAAATGCTTTTTGAGGAGTCCCGTTAGCTGCTGCTATATCCGACACGTTAACTTCTACCAGCTTGTTTGCCAGATCTTCAGGACGACTCCAGTCCAATCGGAAATGTGTTCCTTCGACTATTGTATCCGTCGTGATTAAGTTTCCTTCTTTGTCCGAATAACAGTCGTTTTCCTGTTCTTTGCCGGGAGGATATAAGGAGGATATGAGTTCTTCTTCGTTCAAGCGCTTTCCAATATCTAAAAATCTTGACTTTGTTTTATTTCAACCCTAGTATAAGGCCATGAAATCACGTATAAATTCTTTTTATATAGCCGCACTGATTTTTTCAGTATTCTCTTTCGGGGGAAGTTGGCAATTCAATTCGTTATCTGCCGATACTTCTTGCAAATATTCAGTGAACCAAGAAGCAACAGGCCTGGAATGGAAGGCGTTTAAATTCACCGAAAAGACAGGAGTGGGCGGTAAGTTTACTAAAGTAAGCATTACCGGAGCTAAATCAGCAGCTAATGTTCCGGATGCATTAAAAGGTTTAAAATTCTCAATTGATTCTCTGGATCTAGATAGCGGAAACCCGGAAAGAGATCCTAAGATTAAGGGAACATTTTTCGGAAATCTGAAAAAGAGCGGAAAGATAGAAGGTTCAGTATCTTCTGCAAAACTGGAAGCAGACGGAAAATCCGGAACTGGAGTAGTGAAACTTGTATGGAATGGTGTGAGTAAAGATGTTCCATTACAATTCACTTTAATGGGAGAAGTTTTAGAAGCAAAAGGTTCTTTGGATGTAAATAATTGGAATGCAACCAAGGCATTGGCTGCATTGAATGCGGTTTGTAGTGATCTACATAAAAGCAAAGACGGTAAATCCGTTCTTTGGCCGGATGTGGAAATTACTATTAAATCTACTTTAAAGAAAGATTGTAAATAAAATCGGAATGCGGAGTGGGCGACCACTCCGTTCTATTATAAATACAGCATATTATTTGCCGTCAACCGCCGCCAGACGTTGGAACGTAACAAAGGCAAAGTATTTTATGTATTTCTCCGCAACCTCTAATATCTGTGGCAAACCAGCTGGCCTGTGTTTTGACCAAAGTATTTCCAGTTTGCCCTAAGGTGGATAAACTACCGTCATCTGTTCCGTCGGTGCAAGTGTCAGCGGCTGCACCGCCGTTTCCATCTCCAAAACTCCAAAAGGTTTGGTTTCCTAAACCTGCAGCTTCCAGGGTAACATCTAGATCCACTGCAAAAAGATTGCTATAATCAACGGCGATCTGTTTCCCATAAGGCCCTCTAATCGGAACTCCAGTAGTAGGAAGATCTCCATACATTGCGTTTAAGGAAGAAGCAGATACGAGAGAAGTAGAAACTAAAGGAGCATACTTAGAACATTTCGTATCTATAATATTTGAAAAAAGTCGCTCTTGCCCGCATATAAAATTCAGACTAGGATCCAAACTGCCTGGACCCAAAACGGATAAATTTCCAGTAAAGCCGGTGTTTGTGGCATAGATATAAATTCCTTCGGGAGCAGAGACCAATAGACTCATTAATGTTGCCTTAGGACTGCAGGACCTGTCTTTGTCTGAACAGGTTTTGTCGGAAATACAATTGCTGGAAAAGATAAAAAAGAAAATAACGAAAAGAATACGAAGCGTCATCCAGCCAAGATTAAAGCAGAGTTAGCGAGCAAGCAAGAAATTATAGGTCGATTTTTAGATCTTAAATCTGTTTTCTATTCCCTAATGTTTAGGGTTTATTCCCTATAACAAAGACAAATTATCGGATGAAATTCATTACACGCCGGGGCATCTCCGATCATCCAAGCGCTAAAACTATCTTTAGGATCCCCAGTGGCACCGGCTGCTCCAGTGGTTGTCCCATTGATACAATTATCCGTAGAATTATAAGCACCTCCCGAGTTAGAGAATGTCCAAAACGTTTGAGATGTAATGCTCGCTTGTTCGAAAGTCATAAGTAGTCCTGGAAAAATATTTGTCCAAGAAGTAGCGATGATATCTCCTTTAGGTCCTCTCACCGGATAATCCGTACTATCAGGTAGGCCATAATCTGTAGGAAAACTAGAAAGAGGATGTGTTGAGGTAGAGACAACCGGAAGAACATTCGAACAACTGAAATCCGTGATCGGAGAAAAGAACTTATTGCTAACACAGATATTCTGGAGGCTATCTTCTATACTGGATCCGTATTTTGCGAGATCTCCCTGGTAACTTTGGGTTGGATACAAATAGATTCCTTTCGGAGTGGAGAAGATGGAAAATAATAATTCTTTAGTATTACATACTTTATCCGTGTCGGAGCAGACATCGGAAGACATGCAGGCGTTGGAAAATAAGAGTAAAAAACTAAAAAAATACAATGACCTGTTCATTTAAAAATCCGTGAAAGTAACCGATTCTTTAGAACTTAAGACGAAAAAAAATAAGAAGAACAGAGAATATTGCAGAATTTCTATATTATTGTTGTTCCTCGGAGCTGCTATTCGGAGTAAAACAAGTACATAAAACTCTATGGAAGGTATTACAATCGCCCAATGAATTTCCTCCTGGGTTCAACCAATCCGAATTTTTCGTATTCGCTGAACCGATCGATCCTGTGGATTCGGAACTATTATCTATTCCTGCATTACAATTGTTCGAGGGTGATCCGCTTTCAATGGCGAAAGACCAGAAATCTTCGGTTCCTAAACCTGCTTCTGCAAACGATCGAGTTAAAGATACGGGAGTTTGGATGCTCATAAATTCGTCCCAATTGTTCGCAAGTTGAATACCCGTTGGACCGAATACAGGAACATTCGTAGGTAAAGAATAAGAAGAAGAAAAATTAGATAAGGGAACCGAATTACCTGAGACCAAAGCCCAAACATCCGGACAAAACTGATTCACGAGAGAGGAAAATAATTTTTCTCCCCTACATATATTTTGACCGCTAAATTCCAATGTCGACCCGTAAGCAGCTAGATTCCCTTGGTATTTTGTATTTGTTGAATATATATAAACTCCGTTAGGAACGGAGAACATGGAAGTAATTAACGCTTGGGTGCTGCAGCTCTTGTCCTCTTCAGAACATGTCTTATCACTTAAACAATTGTAATATAGGGAAGAATATAGAAAAACGATCAATAGAAAGCTATGACTTCGCATAATGATACTCCTCGGGTCACCTTTAGAAAGTTCAAGGAATTTCTCATTCCACTTGACTAAATTGTACGAAAGTTTTTCCTTCTGCCTAGATGCGTTCAAACTTTAAAGCCCGTTCTACAATTTTTTTCTTATTGGCAATGGTCCTAACTCCTAGTCTATTATTTGCCGATCAGACTATTCTTCTCCGCAAGGGGGGTAAAGTAATCGGTAGTGTTGTAGGTCAAAACGAGAAGACGATCACTGTTCAATCCGAATCAGGCAAACAAACCATCTACAAAAGAGATATATTAAAAATTATTTATAAAGATATCACAAAGGAAGAAGAAAATCGCATTCGTAAGGAAGAAGAGAAGAAGGTTCAGGAAAATCCTCAGATAGTGGAGGAGCCAATCCAGATCATCCAACCTCCTGTTTCTACGGAACCGAGCAGGAGCAGATGGAGCGCAGTATGGCGTTCCGCTATTTTACCTGGCTGGGGGCAATGGTACACTGACAATAAATTGGAAGCTAAGATTACCGGGGGAGCCTTTCTTGCCAGCTTAGCCTATGCAGGTTATTCCAGATCTGAAGCAGAATCCGCAAAGAGCAAATATGATGATGCGGTTTCCAAGAGTAGCAGTACGGGTACATTGATTTACGGAGGAGGAATTGCAAACTTCTACCTTCTCACCGTAGTTCCAGGTGCTAGGGCAGATTATGAGAGTTCCGTCCAGGCTTATAATACTTCCGTTTATGTGCTGGGTGGAGTGTATCTTGCTCAATTGGTCCGGACGTATTTCCTAGGAAAATCTTGGGAGCAGGGGGCTTCTACCAATCCTGTCGCTTGGACAGTTGTGCCAAGACCGGATTGGTCTGCTGGTAGAGTTGGCTTCGGCGCAGAAGCAAGTGTCACTCTCGGATTTTAAGAATTTTCCTAACAAAAAGGGCATTTTGAGACTCGGATTTTTCTCCTAAAGCCTTAAAACCTCAAATTTCCTTGACCCCTTAGGCCGGTACGCGAAATTGGCCAATACAGGACATACCCATGCCAATCGTATCTAAACCGCATAGAACTCCTTCCTTAAAAAAGGAACAAGCTAATAAAGCTTGGTACGTAGTCGACGCAGAAGGAAAAACCTTAGGTCGTCTCGCTTCGGAGATCGCACATAGACTTCGCGGTAAACATAAACCTACTTTTACTCCTCACGTAGATTGTGGAGATAATATCATCGTTATCAATGCTGCTAAGGTAGCTGTGACAGGAAATAAAGAGACTCAAAAAGAATATTTCCATCACTCTCGTTATCCAGGTGGTATGACTGCTACTACTCTTCAAAACATGAGAGAGAAGCACCCTGAAAAAATCCTGTATGAAGCAGTGAAAGGTATGCTTCCAAAAAGCAAACTCGGTGCTGAAATGTTAACTCATTTCAGGATTTTCCCAGGAACCGAGCATAATCTCGGCGCTCAAAAGCCGATCAAACTGGAACTCTAGGAGATATTAGAATATGGCAACCGCCAAGGAAATTTGGGCAGTAGGACGTCGCAAAAACGCGATCGCTCGTGTAAAATTAAAAGAAGGTTCCGGTAAAATTGTAATCAACGACAAGGATTACAAAGATTATCTGCAAAACAGCCGTTCTAATATTAAAGAAGCTTTAACTGCTTTAACTCTGATGAATGTAGCCGAAAAGTTCGATCTTAAGGTAAACGTTTCCGGAGGAGGAATCATCGGGCAAGTAGGAGCGATTCGCCACGCACTTGCAAGAGTGATCTGCCGTTATAATCCCGAGTTCAGACCGACTGTTAAAAAAGAAGGCCTTCTGACTCGTGACCCACGTATGGTGGAGCGCAAGAAATACGGTCTACACAAAGCACGTAGAGGAACTCAGTTCTCTAAACGTTAATTTACGCTTTTTAGATCTTTTTTTGGGAATGCCTGAAGTTCTTGCCAACAAGACCTCGGGCATTTTCTGTTTTTAGGGGTTACATGAATTTTAAAAAAGTTTCCGAAGTCCGCAAAATCTTTTTGGATTATTTTAAGGAGAAGGGCCACACAGTAGTTCCTTCTTCCTCTCTGCTACCTGCGGGAGATCCTACACTTCTATTCACCACTGCCGGAATGGTGCAGTTCAAACCATTATTCACAGGTGCAGTAGAGCTTCCTTATACAAGAGCAACCTCCGCTCAAAAATGTTTGCGAACCACCGATCTGGAGAATGTAGGCAAAACGGAAAGGCATTGTACATTCTTCGAAATGCTCGGAAACTTCAGCTTCGGAGATTATTTTAAAGAAGAAGCAATCGAATATGCTTTGGATTGTTCCGTAAACCATCTAGGATTCCCTAAAGAAAAGATCTGGATTACAGTATTCGAAAATGATGATGAAGCGGAGAAAATCTGGCTTTCCAAAGGTATTCCTAAGGAAAGGATTACTCGCTTAGGTAAAAAAGATAATTTCTGGGGACCTGCAGGAGACAGCGGTGCTTGCGGACCTTGTTCGGAATTATACTTGGATCGAGGCCCAGAAAAGGCTCTTCCTGATTGTGGAGTCAAATACGAATGTAAGCCTGGCTGCGATTGCGACCGTTTTTTAGAATTTTGGAATATAGTATTCAACCAATTTAACCAGGATACTGAAGGAAATCTTCATCCACTTAAACAAACCGGAATCGATACAGGTTCCGGATTGGAAAGAGTAGCTCTACTTCTGCAGGGTGTGGATTCAGTTTATGATACGGATGAGCTGAGAGGGATTATCGGCGAAGTTGAAAAAATTTCCGGTAAAACCTATAACGAATCCACCAAAGTTCCTTTTAGAGTGATTACGGACCATATTCGTTCGGTATTATTCACGGTATCTGACGGAATCTATCCGGACCGAACAGGAAGAGGATACGTTATCCGTCGTTTGATCAGAAGAGCGGTTTTATTCGCCAGAAAATTGGATCTAAAAGAACCTTTCTTGTACAAGCTAGCAAAATCCGTATGCGATATTTATAAAGAACGGTATCCGGAACTCGAAAAACATATTTCCTCAGTAGAAAGAACACTTCTCGCAGAAGAAGAATTATTCCTCAAAACCCTAGAGATCGGTTTAGAAAAGATAGAGGTCCTGGTTTCCAAAACAAAATCCGAAGGCTCCAATACATTCTCCGGGAAAGACAGCTTTCTATTATACGGAACGTACGGATTCCCTGCGGAAATGACGGAAGAGATCGTAGCAGAACATGGACTTTCTTTCGATAAAAAAGGTTTCGAAGAAGAATTGGAGAAGGACAGACAATCTTCTCGCGAGACCTGGAAAGCAAACAAGGTCTCCTTATTCACGGGGATCAAAACGGATAAGACCCAATTTCTGGGCTACGATGTTTTAGAAGCCGAGTCCGATCTTAAATTTATATTCTCAGATAATAAACAAACTTCAACGCTCAAAGAAGGAGAATCAGGAGTATTGGTATTTTCTTCCAGTCCATTCTATCCAGAAGGAGGAGGACAGGTAGGAGATATAGGATTTATCCGAAAAGACGGGTCCGTATTTAAGGTTTTAGATACTCAGAAAGAAAATGATATTATTCTTCATATCGGGACCGTTCTCTCCGGAAATTTTTCCGATGGAGACAAAGCAATATTAGAAGTGGAGAAGGAAAGAAGAGAAAAACTTAAATTCCACCACTCCGGAACCCACTTATTGAATGGTGCCCTCAGAAATCTTCTTGGAAATCATGTACTCCAAAAAGGATCTATTGTTTCTCCTGAATATCTACGTTTTGACTTCTCTCATCCGAGTCCTTTAAGTGTAGAAGAAATTCGTAATATAGAATCCTGGGTGAACGAAAGTATTGTACGTCATATTCCGGTTGATACCAAAGTGCTGCCGATCGAAGAAGCTAAGAAAACGGGAGCAGTCGCAGCCTTCGACGAAAAATATGGAGATAGTGTAAGAGTTCTCCAGATGGGAGATCGCTCCTTGGAATTCTGTGGAGGAACCCACGTAGGCAATACGGGAGATATCGGATACTTCTTCATTAAAAAAGAATCCAGCCCTGGCGCCGGAAATAGAAGGATAGAAGCAGTGGCAGGCCCACTGGTTGTGGAGACCTTTCAGAATAGATTTGCGGAATTAACGGAAGCTGTTCAAAATTTAAATCTTAAGATTAAGGATGAGTTAGGAGAAGAAGGTAGTTCGCTTTCTATCAAAACTACAATTCCTGGACCGGATGAAATCAGATCTTTGTTTGAATCCAAGGGTGCGGATGCAGTAGTTACTCTAAGAGACCTTTCCGAAAAATTATCCGTCGAATTGGAAGAAACCCAATCTAAGTTCTTAAAAGAAAAGAAAAACAGAGAATCCAGAGACTTCGAGAATAATCCGGATATAATCGCTAAAGTATTCGAAAATTCTAAAGTGATTGGAACTGCTAAAATTGTTTCCGCCATCTTTGAGTCCAAAGATGCAAAGGCATTAAAAGGGCTTTCCGATAATATTAAAGTGAGAGAAAAGGAAATTGTAGCCATTCTCGCTAGCAAAAACGCGGAAGATGCAAGTATTGTAATTACTTGTTCTTCTTCTTTGGTGGGAAAGATCCATTGTGGAGAACTCGTAAAAACTGCCTGTGAAATTTTAGGCGGAAAGGGCGGCGGAAAACCGGACATGGCCCAAGGCGGCGGAAAAGAAGTTTCCAAAGTAGAAGAAGCAGTTCGATCTGCATTAGAAAAGGCAAGTTCCAGTTTGAACGGGGGAAAATAAGATGAGCGATCCATCATTCGATGTTGTTTCCGAAATAGATAAACCTGAATTACAAAACGCGGTTACTCAGGCAATTGCAGAGATCAAGAATAGATTCGACTTTAAAGGTTCCAAGTCGGAGATCAAACTGGAAGAGGAAAATCTGATCCTTATATCAGATAACGAAGCGAAACTAGAAAGTGTGATCGATGTACTGATCAACAAGATGGCTAAAAGAGGACTCGGTCTCAAGTCTTTCGATTTTAAATCCAAATTAGAGCCCGCAACAGGCAATACTGTTCGGATGAAAGTGAAAATTCGTAACGGTCTTGAAAAAGAACAAACTAAAGAGATCACTAAGATCGTAAAAGATTCTAAATTGAAAGTGATCCCTACCATCATGGGAAATTGTGTTAGGATCCAAGGAAAGAAGAAGGATGATCTTCAGGAGATCATGAGACTCTTAAAATCTGCGGATCTTCCGTTTGATGTTCAATTTCAAAATTTTAAGGGTTAATCAACTACTTCTCCGGTAATCAATATTCCGGTGAGATCGGTTTTTTCTGCGATATTTTAGTTCCAAAATTTGGAACTAAAATATATAGTATCGCAATGCGGAGAAACCGGATTATTTCCAGAGCTACCTTAGTTGATTTCTGGAAAAAACATCCTAAAGCAGAAGGTCCATTATCCGCTTGGTATGAAGAAGCTAAAAAATCTCTTTGGAGCGAGCCCAAGATCATTAAAGAAAGATATAGGTCGGCGGATTTTATACCTGGCAATCGGGTCGTCTTTAATGTGGGCGGGAGCAATTACAGGATTATCGTAAAAATGGAATATAGGTTTGGGGGAGTGTTTATCCGATTCGTCGGGACTCATTCCGAATACGATAGGATAGATGCGGAAACAATTTAGGCATCTTGTAAGGATTTTATTATGACAAATGCGATTAAGATACAACCGGTAATCTCTAAAACCGATCATAAATCCGCTTTAAAACGGATCGAAACATTGATGGACCGAGAAAAAAAATCCAGAAATGAAGAAATTGAATTAGAAACACTTTTCGTTCTAGTAAGTAATTACGAAGAGAAACATATTTTGATCTTTCCTCCGGATCCAATTGATGCGATCCGATTCAGAATGGAACAACAAGGTCTTACACAAAAGGATCTTTCTAAAATTTTAGGTTCCAAACATAGGGCTTCCGAATATTTGAATAAAAAGATCCCTCTTTCTATAGAGGCGATCCGAAAGCTGAATAATTCATTGGGAATTTCAGGTGACATACTGATCCAAAAATATACCACGAAAAGATGAGCGGATTTTTTATTTTCAAGCTGCTTGACAAAACCTTTCGGAACGATAAGGGTCTAATTTACGTATGAAACGTTTTACATTTCTCGCAATTATTTCAATTTTTCTGATCTCAGGGCTCTCTGCCGAAGAGGAAAACCCGATCAAGTTCAAGATAGAAAAATCCGCTCCTTCCGTTTATCTTTTGAAAATTGCTTATCCCGAAAATTTCGGGATCCAAAAAGAAGCTCCGCATCGTATCCTACTAAATCCCGGATCCGGATTAAAAGTGGTTTCAGCGGATCTAAAACTGAAAGGTAAAACTTCTAACCGCAAAAAAGAATATTTCGAATCAATAGAACCTATACAATTGAAGTTAGAAGGAAAGGGCGAACTGGAAATTCACGCTAAAATTTTCTACTGCGATTATAACAGAAATATCTGCATCCCCGGAAAAATATTACAAAAAGAAATTATACAATAATCGAATATATTCTGTTTATAAAAAAAAGCGGCTATAAGCCGCTTTTTTTTATGTAGTTTTGTTTTATGAGTCGTTTGTAGGGATTCCAACAAAGGGCTCAACGGAAAAATTTAGTTGAATGGGCGATGTAGGAGCTCCTACATGCGAGATCTCGCTACTTCTTAATCTCTATCTTTAGATCCGGTTGAGATATATGAAATAGATAATATGTCTTTCCATTGATCGGCTTGGAAACTTTTACGAACTTACCTTTGGAATCTACGAGTTCTTTCAGGAATTTTCTGTCGGTAGGTCGGAATGAATCTCCCTTCTCCGCTATAAAAAGATTTAAGGCCCTTTTTTTGGCGAGATCCAATGCTTCACCTTCGTTCCCGTCTAGGGAAGATACGACAACTTGATAAGTGGATGAGCTAATAAAACCTTCGGTTGCTTTCACAAATTGGTCGTCTTCAGTGGGAGCGGATTCTTCTACTACATTCTTGGGATTCTCTTTTTTAGGTTCTTCCGTTTGAGGGGTTTTACATACGGAAATGAGAGAAACGATCAGTACTGCTAAAATCGCTTTTGTATGCATAGCGTTAGATTCCTTTGTTATGGAATTATTTTAGATTCTAAGGTTCGCTTAAGTAAATCCGCATCCACAACCCTAAAGACAAAAGTACAACTCTTAGGGTCGCTATAATCTTCTCTGTATAAGAACAGTTTATCCAAAAGCCAAGCGAAAGAAGCTCGGTAAGTTAAATAATCAGCATTTACGATTTCCGTCTTCTTCTTTTCTTTTTTTTCTTCCGGAGGATCGTCTTCTACCGGTGTCTGCACGTTTTGGGTTGCGATAGAGGCCGTACCCATGGGGGAATTGGATTTGGTTCGAACCGCTTGCGGTGGCCCGGGAAGAGGTTCATATTTGGGCACGGTAGAATTTACTCCGACCCCGATCCAAGTTTTTCGTTCCTCTGAGACCTGAGCTATCAGCAAATTTACGGAAATCTCATCTCTTTTGCGGATGGCTCTCGCCTTACAATCTTCTCTCAATGTTAAGAGAGGTTTTTCCTGGTTCGGGATTGGAACTGTTACCACTACTTGGAAATAATCGTGAGAGATAAAACCCGAGTCGCTTAAATTATCCCAAACTTTTCTTCTATACTCCGGATCTGCAGGTTCGCAATACCCTAAAAAAAATGTCAGGAATAAGACCAACAAAACCCGCAACATAGTTCCTAGTTTAAAGCTCCCCTCTACAAAAACCAGCGGGATTTTTTCCCGGTATCTTCTGGACAACATAACTTTTAGGGGAAATCTTGTTGGTTATGTGGGAATATCTTTCCAGGTCCGTCATTTCTCGTTTCAGCATTTTGTTTTTCACTCTTTGCATTCTTATAAACTTCGAAACCTTCGCTAACGAAGATATCTTCTCCGAGATCCGAACTACTTTGGAATCTAGAGTGAAGAAGGTTACTCTGAAAAATGGGATAAGGCTCCTCATGATGAAAAGAGCGGATTCTCCCACGGTAGCTATTTATACCAAATTTTTGGTAGGAGCTGCAGATGAGACTCCCGAGATCGCGGGTACGGCCCACCTTTTAGAGCATATGCTCTTTAAGGGCACGAAGAATATAGGAGTCACCGATGCTCAAAAAGAAAAAGTATATCTAGATCAGATCCGTGTTTGGGGAAAACGTTTGGATTCTTATCGAATACAAGAAAGGGAATTGGCCGCAAAGGGGGAACCTGTTCCGGAAAAACTGATTAAAGACAAAAATATTTTAGAGACCAGATTTAAAAATCTGTTGGAGCTCCATCGTAAGTTCGTGGTTTCAAATGAAGATTCTTATATCTACGAAAAGAATGGTGGAACCGGTTTTAATGCATACACCACGAATGATGTTACGAATTACCAAATTTTGCTTCCTGCAAATCGATTGGAGATCTGGGCAAAACTGGAATCAGATAGATTAAAAGATCCTATATTAAGAGAATATTATACAGAAAGGGACGTGGTCCTGGAAGAACGTAGGATGAGAGTGGAAAACCAGGGAATGGGCATTCTGAGAGAAAAATTTTTAGGTGCCGCTTTTCCGAAACACACATACGGAATGCCTGTGATCGGTTACGAATCCAATCTTCCTTTTTTGGATATCGATAAGACTGAAGAGTTTTTCAAAAAGAATTATAGACCTCATAAAATGGCGATCGGGATTGTAGGAGATCTGGATTTTGATAAGACTGAAAAATTAGTCAGAAAATATTTCGAAGATATTCCGGATGGACCTTCTCCTAAACTTTCTCACGAGCCCGAAAGTTTTGACCATGAAACTAGAAGAGTAAGTGTAAAACATTCTTCCGGTCCTATGAAAGTGATGGGTTGGTTGACTCCTGCTTCTCCTCATCCAGATAAACCGGTTTTGGAATTGATAGATGCGATCTTATCTCAGGGAGAAACCGGAAGATTATACAAAAGACTGGTACTTAGAGACAAACTTGCTCAGAGAGTGGCTTGTTGGACAGGAGAACCTGGAGAAAGATACGCGAATCTATTTGCGATCTATGTAACCAACGTAAGAGGCGCCGATCCTGATAAGATTGAATCTTCTATCCTAGAAGAAATCGAAACTCTCAAAAAAGAAGCAGTCACCGAAGAAGAGCTGGCTAAGATTAAAAATCAGATTGTGGCTGATTATATCAGAGGTCTGAACAGCAATTCAAAACTTGCTGATGTTCTTACTTATTATGAATTAGTGGCCGGAGATTGGACCGAGATTTTCGATGATTACGCACGTTTGGATAGAGTTACGCCGGATGATATAATGAGAGTGGCCCAAAAATATTTCATACATAGGAATTTGACTGTAGGTGATCTGATCAATTCTGACGGAGAGAAAAAATGAATATTATAAAAAAATTAACTATCTCCGCTTCTGTATTTTTATTCTCCTTTGTTAGCTCAGATGCTGCTCCTGGAGATTTTGTAAAAGACGTAAAAGTCCCTGCTTTAGAATTCCATTTTCCGGAAATTAAGGAAATCGGTCAGGATCCCAATACCAGAATACTTTATCTGGAAAACTCCGAATTCCCGATCAAAACTCTGGAGATCACTTTTTACGCCGGACCATCTTTCTATACCAAAACCTCTTTCGAGCTGGTAGAAATTTTTCCAGAGGCTTGGAAGAAGGGAGGCACAACCTCCCATCCCGGAGAAAGTTTTGCTGAAGTCTGGGAATCTTATGGCTCCAAACTGAGAGTAGGCTCCGATTTGGATACGGTGACTTTAACTTTCTCCTGGCTTTCCAGATATGATCAGGAGTCCAAGGCCTTAATTTCTGAATTTCTGAAACAACCTATCTTTGGAAAGGAAGCATTCGAAATCGCAAGATTGCAGTTAGGCGAACAGATCAAAAGAAGAAACGATAATATCGTAGGTCTCGCTTTTAGAAAGGCAAATGAACTTGTTTATCAAGGGAAAGTAAAAGGTAAGTCTCTTTCCTTATCCGCGCTTGAACAATTAAAAGAAGAAGATTTAGAAGAATATTATAAAAACCAATTATTAAATTCAAGACGTTCCATACTTGTGAGCGGTAAATGGAACCAAGAGGAAATTCCTCAATTTTTGGGAGATATTCTTCCTGGACTTTCAGGAACACCTGTGATGGAATCCCAAGGTTCCAGTCCGGAGGAATTAAATAAAAACCTAAACCAAAAGGAAATCAAAAACCTGATCATAGATAAGGCAAACACTCAAAACGTGGTTCTGTTTTTGGGAGTAGGGCCTGCTCATAATGATAAGGATTTTTATGCGGTCCAAGTTCTGAATTATCTAGTCGGAGGTGGAGGTTTTACATCTTACTTCATGAGTAAAATCAGATCCGATAAGGGATTGGCTTATTCTTCTTCTAGTCATCCGGTGTTTGAAAAGGATCATTCCGTAATTTACTTTTTTACTCAGACAAAATCCCAAAGTACTATGGAAGTTTATAATCTTATGGGAGAAATTTTGGGAGATTCTACCTTCTCCAATATAAGCGAAGAAGAATTGAAGAATGCAAAAGAAGCAATTCTAAATAAGTTCATCTTCTTATTCACCGATTCGGTGGAAATTCTCAGAAACGAGGTCCGTTTCAGGGAACATAAAATGCCTAAGGATTATCTGAAAAATTATAGAGATAAAATCCAGAATGTAAGTCTTGCAGATTTAAGAAGAGTGGGTAAGATCTATTTTAGAAGAGACAAATTGACTGCAGTGATCTCTGGACCAAAATTTTCGGTCTCTTCTGACCTGCCGGGGCAAAAGATAATCGGTCCGGAAGATCCGATCCCATAATGGATTGTAAATTCGAACATAGAGGATATTTATTCGAAGGAATTTCGGAAGGAGGAATTCGCACCTCCGTTGTCATGCCTCGTTTAGGTTTGATGTTCGATATAGGACACCAAAATCCGGATCGTATCAATATAGAAAGGTTACTCTTAACCCATGCACATTTGGATCATTCTGCAGGGATTCCTTATTATATTTCTCAAAGGTCCTTACGTAAATTAGGGCCTCCTAAAATATATCTTCCTAAAAGTTTAGAATCTCCCATGAGAGAAATTTTATCTCTCTATTCTAAGATAGAGGATTTTCCTTACTCTTACGAAATGAAGGGACTGGAAGAAGGGGAAGAAATAGATATAGATGCATACCATTTTTTTAAAGTATGGAAAACATTCCATAGAGTCGATTCCCAAGGTTATACGATCTACGAAAGAAAGAAAAAGTTAAAATCTGAATTTGTTGGATTAGATCGAAACGAACTTTTAAAAAAGAAAGAAGAAGGAATCGAGATCAACGAGCTTCATTCTAAACCTGTGGTTAGCTTTTCAGGAGATACTAAAATAGAATATGTCCTGACTCATAAGGATGTGGCCGAATCTGAAATTCTATTTTTAGAATGTACTTATATAGATCAGGAAAGAAATGTGGAGAATGCAAGAGAATGGGGGCATATCCATCTGGATGAAATTTTACATCATATCTCTTCTTTCAAAAACGAAAAAATAGTTCTGATCCATTTTTCAAAACGTTATCCTCCTTCTTATATTCGAAAAGTATTCTCTAAAAGAATTCCACCTTCCGAAAGAGATAGGATACATCTCTTTCTCCCCGAATAATATGGCTTCTCAAAATCCAAAGCAGAAATACGGGACTTCTATTTATAAAGATGGATTGGAAGATTGGATCCATTCTGAATTAGTTAAACGCCCCTTTCATTGGCTGGAGGATTTAGAGAAGAAGGCCGCTCAAGATAAGTTTCCTGTTTTGACCCCTGCCTCAGGAGCAGTACTTGCATTTTTGGCTTCTTCTTGGGATCCGGACGTGATTTTGGAATTAGGAACAGGTTATGGAATTTCTTTATTCTGGCTTATCTCCGCGGTTAGAAAAGACACAAAGATCCAGACAGTGGACAGAGAAGCGGAGTTTATCCAAGTAACGAAAGAATTTTTTTCCAAACTGGAACCGGATTCTTCTAGAGTGGAATTTACGAATGCGGACTGTTCGGAGATCGCAAAGGGATTTTTGGGGACTTCTTCTTCGGGTCAAAAAGAATTGATGTTTGTGGACTGTGATAAGATTCGTTACCCTGAAATTTTAGAAATGATCCTGGAAAAAGGTAAAACCAGAAATCTAAGAGTGGTCTACGATAATGTTCTATGGCATGGAAGGATAGCGGATCCGGAAAACCAAGCTCCTTCCGACCAAGCAGTGCGTAAATTATGGTCCCTTATCAAAAATTCTAAGATAGAATACACCTTATTCCCTGTTGGTGACGGAATATTATGTTTCGATTTTAAGCAATAAAAAGCTTGTTTGCTTCTTAAGCGTTGTGTTATATTACCGCGAAGGGTCGATCACATGACAAAAATTTCTTTCCCTCGGATCGTCGCGGTTCTTGCGGCATTCTTCTTAATTTCGTACGGCGTAACTGCACAAAATAAACCTACAAATAGTGACGGTAAGGGCTCTGCACTGGCTAATGCAGCCGAAGATCCTAAATACCAGGGAGATTATTTGGAGGAATTTCATTTTGCCAGGACCTTGGATTCCACTCAGAACAAGATCAAAGTTGATTTAGGTGCTCTGGAAGTAGTTGTAAAAAATTTCGGATCTCAGGTCCAAAATTCCCAACAGGACTTCGATACCATCTGGAAAAAATACAACGAAGCATATCGCTATTCTTTAATGCGCAAATATATCGTCGCCGGTCGTAAGATGAAGGAAACGGAAGACGAAACCAATAAGCTGTACGGAAAATTCTCCGATCTATATAACCAAAAAGTGGATCAGCTCTTGGGAGAATGTGCAGATGCGATCGTTTCTATCGAACAAAAGTCCGGACCTGGGGCTGCTGCAAAAGGATATGCGGGAAGAGAAGTTTCTAATAACCAGCATAAACTTCAGATCGCTTACTACCAATTTATCCAAGCGGAGAAGATGAGAAGGGACTCCAGATTTAAGGACAGTCTCATGCATCTTAGGATCGCGAAAGAATACGGAATTTCTATCCTCAGCAAATTGAAAACCGAAGAGGAAAGTAAAAATGTCCGGGAGAAATACAAAGTGGATCTGAGCGATAACCGCAATATGGTGTACGCAGAATCCAAACTTTAAAAGATCTCCGGAGGGAAACATTCGGATTCCTTCCTTGACGTATGATGAGGGGATACCAGGCTATGCCTGATATCCCCGGAGAAATAAATTTCCATACGTGATACGAAGAATTTTACTCATCCTTTTCCTTCTAATATTTTCATTCTCCGTTTCTTCCCAAGAAACAATTCCGAAAAGAACCTATAATATAGTCATAGATCCGGGTCATGGAGGCTTGGACTTAAAGCCTAAAGAGGAACACGGAGACAAATACGATCCTATCTCCAATAAATATCTGGAACCTTATAAGGCAGGAGCCCAAACGAAATCCAGGAGAGAGAGCGAAGTTGTATTTGCTCTCGCAAAAGAAGTAAAAGAAATTTTGGATCTTACCAAGACACCGGAAGGATTCGAAACATTTAGATCTTACGCTAAAAAATTTACGAATGATACACTTCCTTGGATCAGGATCGATTCGGATCTCACCAGGGAAGAAACAGCGAAAGAAGAAGGAGCTGATCTTTCTTCAGATCCGAATGCATTTTATAGATTATATGATTACCCTGATAAAAAATCGGGTAAGATCAAACCCGGAAGAATTTCTAGGATCAATGCCGCTCGACCATATTTAGTTCTCTCCTTACATTTGAATCCAAGTTGGAAGGGACATCCGGGCGGAATGGCTGCTGTACTTTCTCCTTCTTATAGAACATTCTATAATTTACGAAAAATATCCGAAGGAAAATCTTCCAGATCATTCGAAGACGGACCTTGGAGTGAATGGATGCGTTTCAAAATGGAATGGTCCCGTTTAGAAAATGCAGTTGCGGATGCATGGATCTATTTTAACGGGTATTGGCCGAACAAGTCCGGAAAAAAAACAGACCTTTCCAATTTCGAAGGGTATCGACAAAATATGGTGACTTGGAAATATGCAGATCCTTCCGGTTGGATCGATAAAGCAGTGTTAGACGGTCCAGGGCCTTACGCTAAAAAACATTCGGAATATTCCGCCAAAGGAAAATTTTGGGATAGAGAAAGAGCGGAGCCGGAACTCTGGAGAAGAGAGGACGGCGCAGAAGGTTTCGGCGGAGATAATCATTACGCCGCATCTGAACTCATGAGATTTTTGCAATATGGTCTTCGGACTTTGCCAAACCAAGAGGAAGAATTATCCAATCCTGGTCCGATTAATAAACCTTACATCTCCACATATAGCCTTCCTACGTTTATCAATGCAATCTCAGCTTATTTAGAAATTGGTTATATTGATAAAGAGAAGGACATGAAAATCCTGACCCAAAGAAAAAAGGACACTGCGATCAGTTTGGCAGTGGGCGTTTATTCATTATTCCATGGAATCAAAATTAAATCCGCAGATTTGCCTTACATTCCTAAAGGGAAGAAGATAGACTGGACACGTTATGAGAACTTGAAGGAAGGAAATTATTTTAGAATAGTGAGAGAAGAATGATTCTTTACTCTTCTCTTCAAAACAGTAAAACTCATAAACATTTGGAACTCTGCTTTTTCTCCGGAAAAGTAGGCTTTCTTGCTCAATGAGATCCTTCTTACACAGATCTAAAAAAGAATTGCTTTAGGGTAATCGGGCTATACATATGGATTGTGAATTTTAATAAGCTCGCCAAGAAGCGAGAAAATCGAAAATTTATCGCCTTCCTAATTCCGATTCTTGCTTTGAGTGCCTATCTTATTGTTGATAAGGTTTTTCTTATAGAACCTTTGAGAGATAAATTGGCTGCTTATCTCCCATACGATGGGGGGTTTTCGGCACTGATCCATAACGAAGACATCGTCGAGTTGAATTATATTAATTCCAAAAATGTTTTTTTAGCGATCGGAACTTCAAGGAGTGTGGCCTTTAACGGATATCCGAACGTGGGCTATACACGAAAAGACCCGTTTTTAACCCCGCAAATAGCGGATAAAATGAAAAATTGGGAGGCAGTAAGTATCGCTATGGCGGGGGCAAGTATGCGCCTGATTTATGCCCGCTTACTACAAACTCTTGAAAAAGGGTGGGCACCCGATTTTGCAATCGTCGAAATCTCGATGATGAGTTTTAGTAAGAACAGAAAGTATAAAGAATTTTTAAAACAAAATGTCATTCCAGTTGATTTTGCAATAAAACATCATAAGGAATTCGGGTTGAAAGCGGTTTGGGATATTCTTTATCCCAAGATGTTCTTATCTTATAAATATCAATTTTCCCCCAAAAATTTCCTGAGGCTATTACAAGGTGAAGATCGAGACTGGGAATCCATGATCGTCGGATTAACGGATGGAAATGCTTCCTATGCAGTAAGCAAAAAAGATCGCAAAAACTTGGAACTCGGTAATTTTAAGGATTATAATACTCTAACCCTTGGGACTGGTGCCGTATATAAAGAGCTTTTCGAAGGTAGCTTGGCGATTTTGAAGCAGGAACATTCTGGTAATGGTGTTTATGTGGTCGATTCGGAAGAGTTGGAATATTTGGAGAAGACGATCGAGTTATTAAAAGCTAAAAAAATTCCTACCGTTTATTGGCGACCTCGTGTGCATCCGATTTTGAACGATTATGAGCGGATGGAAGATAATTGGGTGGAATTTAACACTAAGGTTTTGGATACGATTCGAAGAAGTGGTGCTCATTATGTGGATGCAAATGAGTTCCCTATGAAATGTGATTATTTTCAAGATGTCGGACATTTGTCGCGACGTTGTTATACCGAGCTTTCGTCTTTTCTTTTACCTGTGCGTTGAGCTATTATTGCATTAGGAAAATATGTTATTTAACAGCCTTGTTTTTTTGATCTTTTTCTCGTTTGTTTATCTGATCTACTGGTCCTTGAATCACAAGTGGAGACGAGGATTTCTCATTTTGGCCTCCTTTGTTTTTTATGGGTATTGGAGTGTCCTTTTTCTTGCTCATTTCGTGTTGATCGTGGTTTTGAATTACGGCTTTTACTATTTTTTTGAACGCCGAGGTGACCGTAAAAGACTGACCTGGATTCTGATCTTAAATCTGGCGAATCTTTTCGTTTTCAAATACTATCCGTTCTTTAAGCGAGTGATGTCCGATATCGGCTTTGGTTTTGATGTTTTACCTGTCAGTGGCGAATGGATTCTTCCCTTAGCGATTAGTTTCTATACGTTCCAAATGATATCTTTCCAAGTTGATGTACATCGGGGAGATTTTGAATATAAAGTATCCTTATCGGACTTTCTATTATTTATACTTTTCTTTCCGCAGTTGATTGCTGGTCCTATATTACGAGCGAAAGATTTCTTGACCAGGATTCATGTTCCGAAGCGGCCCAACTTACTGTTTTCAACGACAGGTAGTTGGTGGATTCTAATCGGTCTGATTAAAAAAGTACTGATAGCTGATCAGATATCGGTCTGGATAGATACTGTATATTCGTCTCCGGGAATGTACAACGCGGAAGCTCATTGGGCATCATTTTACGGTTTTGCGATTCAGATCTATTGCGACTTTTCAGGCTATACGGATATTGCCAGGGGATGCGCTTTACTTCTAGGCTATAAACTTCCTCCTAATTTTCTAGCTCCCTATTTTTCGGGATCCTTTCGGGAATTTTGGCGTCGATGGCATATATCATTATCGACTTGGTTACGCGATTACCTCTATATTCCGTTAGGTGGAAACAGGTCCGGCAATCTAAGAACGAATATTAATCTTTTTTTAACGATGCTTTTGGGCGGTCTCTGGCACGGAGCAAATTATACTTTTATAATCTGGGGGGCGTGGCACGGCCTACTTTTGGGTTTTGAAAGACTTATAGAAGGGCGTTTTTCCTTTTTCAAACGGGTCCCTAAATTTGTTTCCGCATTATTTGTTTTTCATTTCGTTTGTATCGGTTGGGTGTTTTTCCGAGCCGACTCGGTTGTGGATGCGTTGGGATTTATTTCGGGCTTATTTAGTTTCTCCGGAGAAAAGTTAAAATTACCTTGGGGAACGAATTGGATATTCCTTTCTTTTTTAATTGTTCATTGGTTGGAATACCGCCCACTAAAACCGAAATGGGAAAACTTAAAAATAGTGCTTCGCTATGCGATTCCAGTGGTGGCTATTTTTGTCGGATTTTGGATCGCGGGGTCTGTTTCCGGCGAAAGGTCATTTATTTATTTCCAATTTTAATGAGAACTACGATCTTATCCAAACGGGCAAGATCGTCTTCTCAATCTAACTGTATTTTATTGCACCGACCTCACGGGAATATCTTAAGATACCTTTGTGGAATTTCTCTCATATATTCCTAGAAACAATGCAAGTTCGATTATTAGGGATTTCGAATACTAAGAGGCTCGAGACCAAAATTTTGAAAATTATCCAGATTGAGAGAAAAGATTCAATAGAACAAAGATTGTAATAATCCGAGGATCTTTGACAGTAGTTCTCCGGGCTCGGATTTATTAACTAATAATTGGAATTCCGAATACGATAGAGAGCAGCCCAATTATAGATGGTAAAATGTTGTTCTGCTTTGTATTATAATTTGATCGCTCTTATCAAGTTTGATATAAGCGCCAGCAAGGGTGTAGAATGTTCAAAATGTATTTTTTGTCTAAGGATTTAAGATGAAAAAAGTTAAGGACCTGGAATCATTAAAAAATCAGCGGGCTCAGAGTACGGAAGCAAAACGTCTACTTTTTGCGGTTAAAAACGTTGGATTTAAAGAGGTAGAAAGTAAAACGGGAGTTACTCAGCATACTTTACAGAGATGGGCAAGAAATAATGATAAAATTGAAGATATGCTTCTAAATGAACTTTTATTAGAATGCGGTATTTCAAAAATATATGTTAGGACTTGGAAAGGTAGATGGGAAGCCTCAACGGAAGAAAGAGTAGATAGATTTAATGAATTAGTTAAGGATGCCGTTAATAACCAGCAAGTTAAAGAAGATGTTCAATTAAAAAGAATTATGGATTTGGTAGTTAAGTTAGATTTAGGGGATAAAGAATTAATTATCAATATGTGCCATAAGCTGTTGCAAGAAAAGAAAAACGATTTTCTGCGTTCTCTAATTTCCCTATTATTCAATTTGCCTAAGGCCATTCTTGAAACAGCCTATAAACTTTTGCTTGGATTGGAAAAGAATTTATACGATAAATAGATTTTTTCGAACCGACTAATTAAAGAACAGTTTTGTAATTTTTTTAGAGGCCTCCGACAAATAAGCTAAAGGAGTAATTTTGCCAACTAGAAGGTTCTGAATGCCAGACATTTGAATATTATTTAATTCTTCCTGCCTTAATTTTTCATATCTATCGCAGATCTCTTTATAGCCAACTGGATCGATTTTGTTTAGTAAATACCGATTTATAGTAATTATTATCGAAGATAATCGAGGGTTACGGTGGTCCTTTCCGAAGTCGGCCAAATCCACATTAAATAATTTATATTTTGTAACGGGGATCCAGCTAAACCAAAGGAAAAAGATAAACCCGAAGGCCAATACCGAATTATGGATCAGCTCCTGGTCGGTGATGAAAAGTAGAAATACCGCCGAGGAAAGACAAGAGCAGAGAATTCCAGTGAAAAGATATATCGAATGAAGTTTTTCGAAATAACTTCCTTTTATCATGTTATAGATAATCCGTCCAAGCCCCCAAACTAAAGCAGAATAAATATATGTAACGGAAAGGTTATAAATTAACCCACCTCTAAAGTAAAATAGGCTTCCGTTAAAGACGATGGGGGATCCCATTCCCAAGATGGAAAGACCGGAAAATACCAAAATTGCCAAAACATGTGCCGCTGAAAAAAAGTTAGGGACAGATGTTAGGCTATTGGGATTTGAATAATTTCTAATTATATAATTTACTAAGAATGGGATGCACAGAATCGGTATTGGAATTAGATTCATTATAATTATTTTCGCTTCTAGATTAAGGCTAGTTTCCAGCGTAAATAAAAGCAAAGACCAAAGAGCTATCAAAGAAGCAATTATGGAGAATGCGAGAGACAGAGCGCGGCGATCGGATTTATAATAGAAAAATATCGCAGAAAATAAAAGGGCAACGGGCGTAATGAATGACAAACGTATTCTCCTAACTATAAATTGTTTTTGCTTCTAACTTTAAAATGAGTTCGCTGTTGGCAAGAATTCTAAAGAAAAATGTCAAATTTCTCTATGGATTGCATGCCGAATTATCCCATCAAAATAGAGCGGACTCAAATATACACTTAAGTAATATGTCAAAGAGATATGATAGTTTGAAAATCGATTAAATTAGAATTGGAGCAAAAAAGCAGTTCATCGTCAGTATACTGATATTGTCTATACTGAAAAGTCAATGGGCGGGTGATGTCTTATTGGTTTAGAGGTTTTTGATACAGTATCGCTTTTCCGAAATACCTGTATTCATTTGGTTCTCTGGATTTAAGATATCGAAAGTAAAATACCCTCCTTTCGCTGGTTTGAGGTCGTAAGATAAATTTTCGATGAGCTAATCCCGAGTAGAATAGATTTTGAGGATCAAAAGTAGAATATTCAATTTTTGCGACTAAATTCGGAGAATTATATACTTTACCTTCTCCATCTCCGAGTTGGGGATCTTTAATACGTGAAAAAAGAGGTTCCGGATGAAACATGAATGGCGAGACATCTGCATTTGCATCAGATGGGTTTTCAAATTCGACCGTTACTTTTAGAAAATTTTCGGTAGAAGGATGTTCCGTAAAAATTCTATCTTGTCGGGGCGTTCCGCCATGGCCTGTAATATTGAGAATATAGGAGTCTACTCTTTGCACGTCGACTATTCTTGTCTGAACGGCGATTGTGCCAAAATCTAAGTCTGAGGTCTTTGTTATCTTATAATCGGATAAAATAGGCCCGGAAATTTGAGTCGTCAGTTCAGGGTCTCTTAATACAGTATTTACTGCTTTGATGACATTCGTCGCAACCACGGATTCCATTTCAGACAGCCAATAGAAAGGAAAAATGGGCCAACCCAGCCAGACTTGCTGGTATACCGGCTGAGATTGAATTCTCGGAATTGGAACTTCTTTTCCGAAAGAATTATACAGGCTTGCCGTAATTTGCAGATCCCAACTTTCAAAACCGGGAATGAGCATTAATGTAAATAGAGAGGTATAAAAAGACAAACCACGTCTATGAGCGAATTTGGACACTTTAAGAACTAGAACATTTCTTAATTCACCTTCTATGTTTGTATAAGAAGACTGGGGATGAACTTCTATTAATCTTATTCCGAGCGCGGGGAGTTTGGATTCTAAGGTATGTTTTACAGTATAAGAGGATTCTATTAAGTGTAAGTCATAGTTATTTTCATAAATTAATATGACGCCAAATTCTTTTTGGATTTGAGAAAGAATACGTGGTTGTCGATCTTCTGCACTTGAATTTCGCAAAAGATACAAAGAACAAGAGTTGAATACAAGAAAGAAGAGGAGTAATAGAGTTGAGCCCTTGCGAAAAAAAGTTGTAGGAACTTTCATTTTATTTCTTCCTTCCATTCATTCTGAAGAAGAGGCCGAATTTATTAGGCCTTTTTCATTCTTTGTTAGTTTGTTATAACAGCCCTAGTGTAAGAACCACTACATCGGCATTTTCCGTATCAAAGTAAGATTCCTTACAAATTCCACAAAGTATATTTTATACGTTAAAATGAAAAAAAAGTACAAAATATACTTTACTGTTTTTGAAACTTTAGAGTCCCATTGCAGAATCGCTGAAATCGGACTCTAAATATGTCTCAACTTAGGAAAGTAATAGCTAAACGGATTCAAATT